>JBPCSK010000001.1:0-2675 GCA_051007275.1 Gaiellales bacterium
GGACGATCGTCGTCGCAAGCGGACGCGTTGACGTGCGCGCCGCCAAGGGTGGATCCAGCGCCGTCGAGGCCGGCAGTGCGATGGTGGCGACGACGCCGGCGTGATCAGTCGGAATGCACCGCATCGGCCTGGGCACTGCCACGGCCAGCGCAGTTGCGGCCGCGACGCCGTCACGGATCTGGTCGGGAGTGGAGCAGGCCCACAGGTCGTCGCTCGCGGGCCAGGCCGCGCCGATCAGGTGCGCCTCCACGCTCCGCGCCCCGTTGCGCAGCATGGCGTAGTCGAGGCGATCGGTGAGCCCGTGGGGATTGCCGAGACGCAGCGCGGCCGGGATCCGTGCGGGGTCGGGACCTGCCAGCAGCGCGCTCGCGCCCCAGGTGAGGTTGCGCGGGTCCATCGCATCGGGGCCTGCGTCGACATAGCCCGCGTGGCGCAGGGTCCAGTACGCGCTGCAGCGCGGATCGCCATCGCCGGACTGCGCGGGGCAGGCGACGCTCTGCTGTGGCTGGCCACCGGGATTGTCGCCTGGATCGCGAGGATCCCGGGGATCGCTGTTGAGGTCGCCCATCACGACGAGTGGCATGGTCGTCGACTCGAGCGTCGCCACGAGCTCGCCGGCCTGACGAGCAGACGACGGTATCTCCCCGGCCGTCCACACCGACTCGAGGTGCGTCGTGACGAAGCGCACGGGCGTGCCGTCGACCTCGATGTCGGCCCACGCGTACCCGCGCGGCACCACGAGGATCAGCGGCGCCAGCGTCGTCTCGGTGGGAAAGTCGTAGATCCCGGCCGCCAGCACGCGCGGCGCCAGATCGGCGCGAACGGCAAGCGCATCGCCGATCTGGAACCCGCAATCCGCGTCGTCCGTGCCGAACAGCGGCTGGAACGTCGCCGGATCGTGAATGCGGGTCAGGAACGGGATCGGGCCGAGTGCGAAGCCGGCGTTGCGCGCGGTGGTACCTCCGGCGCTCGCAAGCACGTACGGCGTGCCGGCCCGCGCGGTCGCGGCGAGAAAGTCCTTGGTGAAGTCGAAGACGACGCGTCGATCGCCGCCGAATCCGGTCGAGCAGCTCCACGTCGTCGCCTCCTGCAACCCGATCACGTCGGGGCGCTCACGTGCCGCCTCAGCGGCCAGCTGAGGGGCTCGACGGTGGAAGTCGGTCGCAGTCACCTGATCCCACATGAACTGCGCAGCGGCCGGCATGTCAGGGAGCAGCTTGAGCGCCACGCTGACGTCTGCGCCGAGATAGAGGTTGCGCGTCATCACCTTGGTCGTGGCTGCGCTCGCGGACGCGGTCCACGTGAGCGCGAGCAGAGCGATCAGGGTGACGAGGGGTACGCGCAGCATCTGCGGTGGAGTGTGGCAGGGGGCTCCTGAGGATCCGGGTCCATGTCCAGAGCCAGCAGTCGAGGCATCAGAGGCGCTTGCCACCCCCGCCCCGTGGGGACCCGGATACACACAGGTTGATGCCGGATCATCGTCGAGACGGATCCACCTGGCGCGATGCGGACTGCCATCAGGACGGATCCGCCTCGATGCGATGCGGATCGTCTTCGAGGCGGATCAGCGAGGAGCGGTGGGCCTTACCACCACGAGGTGATCAGTCTGGTTGGCGATCCATGCTCATGCCCTCTGGATCCGGGTCTCCACGGAGATCGAGGGACAGGCGCCGCTGATGTCTCCTCGCGAGTCTCCGGACATGGACCCGGATCCTGGGATGCCGTTGGGGTGCGTGCACGGCTTTCGCACGCACACCCCAACGGCCCCAGAAACAGCTCAGCCCCGGTCGGATGACCGGGGCTGAGACTGGAGGAGAGGAGAGGAGGGTGGAGAGAAAAGTGAGTTAGACGCGCTTCGAGCGGAGCTGCGGGCGGCGGCGGGCACGGGCCTCACGAGCCGGGCGCTCGGCGTTGACCTGCTGGTCATGGCCCGGGCGGCTGTGAAGGAGAGAGAGTGCTGCGAATGCCTGCATGGTGTGCTCCAGTCGAATCGGAGTGGATTTCCGTTCGTCGTGGGTGTACCCTACCAGAGAATCTTCGGCGAATACAACCCCGAAGGCGTAAATATTCGGTAACGGAGCCCATGCACCCGATCGATTGGCAGATCCTCTCCATTCTCCAAGAGGATGGGAAGACCACATACGGTGACCTCGCCAAGCGCGTCGGGCTCTCGCAGGCCGCGGCGCACGAGCGCGTCAAGAAGCTCGAGGCGCGCGGCGTGATCAAGGGCTATCGCGCAGTGGTCGACGCCGACGCGCTCGGCTACGGCGTCGTGGCCTTCGTCTTCGTCGACAATGCCGCCTTCGATCAGCCGGATCTCCCGAAGCGGCTCGAGGCTCTGCCCAACGTGCTGGAGTGCCACGCGGTCGCCGGCGAGTGGGGATATCTGCTGAAGGTCCGAGCGGAGAGCACCTCCGATCTCGAGCGCGTGCTGCACGAGATTCGCACCGTCGACGGCGTCAACCGCACGCAGTCCGTGATCGGGCTGTCGACGGCGTTCGAGACGACGACGCTGCCGATGCCCGTGGTCGAGGAGGAGGACGACGCCGAAGAGCCGGCGCAGTTCTCCTCGCGTCGCAAGTCGGCGTAGACGAGGGTTGATCAGGTTCCGATTGGGGTGCGTCCCCCAACCGAGCTCCAGGCGTGGCGGGCCGTGGGTCACTGCCTCGGCATGC
>JBPCSK010000002.1:0-5738 GCA_051007275.1 Gaiellales bacterium
GTCCCCGCCAGGCCGATCACGAAGGCGCCCCACCAGTTGGTGCCCTTCTCGAGTTCTACGGTGAATCTCTCACCCGATGGATGCGAAGCCACGACCCCTCCCGTCTAATGGTGTGGCGAGCAAACCAGCGTGTGACAGTCGATGCAAGGGGCAAAAGGTATGCCGACTACACGTCTTGTAAGCCCTGCTTCATATGCACTAGGATCCAGACAGCAAGTGACGTCCATGCACAAATGCGTGCGTCATCCGCTCAGCTCTCGCCCTCCCTGCATGTCGCTGCTTCCCACCGCCGCCCGCTCGGGCATCGATCTCCTCGATGAGACGCTCGGCGGGCTCGTCTGGGGTGACAACGTCGTGCTGCGGGCGTTCGACGATGCCGCTGCGGCCGAGCCGCTGATTGCGGCCGTGCTCGCGGCGTCGGGGTACTCCGGTCGCACGATCATCTCGTTCGATGGCTCTGCGCGTCCAGGATGCGACACCGAGAACGTCGGTGCACTGGAGCTTGACGAGATGATCGCGCGGATCCTCACGCGTGGTGCGGAGCTCGGCACGGGTGGCCTCCTGGTCGTCGACGATCTCGGGTGGGTCGTCGAGCGGCACGGTGTTGACAGCGCGCGGCGTCTCTTCGTGCGCTCGTGTCCGCTGCTGCTGCGCCACGGCGCGGTCGCGTACTGGGTGCTTGGCCCTCGAGTGCCGCCCGATCTCGCCGAGCAGATCCGACGCGTCACGCAGGTGGTGCTGCGCATCGATGGCGAGACGCTCACGGTCGACCGGGCCGAGGCGCGTGCGCGTGCGGTCGTCGGCACCTCCTTCGCCGTGCGCAGTGGCGCGCACGACCTTCCCGTCCTGACGCCGCTCGGCTCAGGCACACGCAGCGGCGCGGCGCTCGCCGCCGTCCGCGTGCAGCGCGGACTGACGCAGGCGGCGATGGCGGAGCTCGCCGGCGTCTCCGCCAGCGCGATCTCCCAGGCCGAGCGCGGACAGCGTGGACTCTCCGTCGACACGCTGCTGCGGCTGGCGACGGGGCTCGGCGTGACCCTCGACGAGCTCGTGGTTGGCTCGCGCGGTGCCGGCTACCGCATCCGCGGCCGGATGGCGCCGCATCGCGGTGGCGCTTCGCGCGTCGCGTTGCTCGACAGCCAGGACGAGGCGATGCGGGTGTATGAGTTCCGCCTGGATCCTGGAGCCCACGGCTCGCCTCCCGCGCGCACGCGCGGGACGGAGGCCGTGCTGCTCGGGCAGGGCCTGCTGCTGGTGACCATGACCGACGGCTCGACACCGGTCATCCGCGAGGGCGAGGCGCTCTTCGGGGGCGAGGCCGGCATCGCCGATTGGCGCAATCTCGCCGATGACGATGCGATCGGGTTCTGGATCGGGGTGTAGGGGGCGGGTGCGGCGTGTCCGCCTCCGACCTCGTGCTACGGTGCCGCGCGATGAAGGCCGATACGCATCCCGATTATCCCGTCGTGACGATCACGTGCTCCTGCGGGAACTCGTTCGAGACCCGCTCGACGAAGGGCGACTACAGCGTTGAGCTCTGCTCGGCCTGCCACCCGTTCTACACGGGCACGCAGAAGCTGATCGACGTCGGCGGCCGCGTGGAGCGGTTCAACAAGCGCCGCGCCAAGGCCTCGTCCTAGTCAGGAACGAGGGCGGACGATGAGCCAGTCCGTCGGTGGGCAGGCCGTTGTCGAGGGCGTGATGATGCGCACGCCGTCGGCGTGGGCCGTCGCGGTTCGCCGACCTGACGGTCGCATCACCACCGTCGTGGAGGATCAGCGCTCGGTCGCGCTGCGCTCGCCGGTCCTGCGCTGGCCCGTCGTGCGCGGCGTCGTCGCGCTCGGCGAATCGCTCGTGATCGGCATGAAGGCGCTGTCGCTCGCCGCGCGCCTGTCGTCCAGCGACCACGGGCACGAGGGGGAGGAAGGCGAGGCGGAGGAGGAGCTCGGGCGCAAGGAGATCATCATCGCGCTCGTCGTCGCGGTGGTGTTCAGCATCGCGTTCTTCAAGGTCGTGCCGAGCGTCGTCGCCAATTTCCTGCCGATCGATGACACCGTCACGTTCGTCGTCGTCGAGGGGCTGATCCGCGTCGGGCTGTTCATCGGCTACCTGCTGTTCCTGACGCTGCTGCCCGATCTGCGTCGCGTGTTCGAGTTCCACGCCGCCGAGCACATGGCGATCAACGCGCTCGAGGCCGGCGAGCCGCGCACGGCGGAGGCGGCGGCGCGGCACTCGCGCATCCACCTGCGCTGCGGGACCGCCTTCCTGCTCTGGGTGATGGTGATCGCGATCGTCGTCTTCGCCTTCGTCGGGCGCCCCTCGCTGCCCTGGCTGATCACGTCGCGCATCGTGCTCGTGCCCGTGATCGCCGGCATCGCCTACGAGGTGATCCGACTCGCGGGCCGCTACGGGCACAACCCGATCATCCGCGCGGTGCTCTGGCCGGGCCTCCTGCTCCAGCGCCTGACGACGCGTCCGGCCGACACCGAGCACCTCGAGGTCGCGGTCGCCGCGCTCGACGCCGTCCTCGAGCGCGAGGCGTTCAATCGCCAGCGTCGCGCCGAGGCCGACGTCGACGTGATGGCCTGACGACGCGGCGCGCCCGCGCTCCCGCGTACCCTGCAGTTCATGGAACGCCTCGTCGCCCAGATCGAGAGGTCCTTCGAGGAGACCGAGCAGGAGCTCGCCGACCCCGCCGTCCTCGCGGATCACCAGCGCCTCGCCGAGGTCGGTCGCACGCATCGCCGCCTGCAGGCGGCGAATGACCTGGCCAAGCGCTGGCGCACCGCCACCGCCACCGTCGTCGACGCTGCCGAGGGGCTGGAGAGCGAGTCGGATCCCGAGGTGCGCGCCTACCTGCAGGAGGAGCTCGAGTCGGCACGCGCCGAGCTGCCGGAGCTGGAGGAGGAGCTGCGCATCGCGATGCTCGAGCGCGACCCGGCCGACGACCGCAACGTGATCGTCGAGATCCGCGGCGGCACGGGCGGGGAGGAGGCGGCGCTGTTCGCGGCCGATCTCTTCAAGATGCTGACCGGCTATGCGGACCGCCTCGGCTTCAAGCATCAGGTGCTGACCAGCGATCCGTCCGATTCGGGCGGGCTCAAGGACGTCTCCTTCGAGATCACCGGCGACGGCGCGTACTCCGCCTTCAAGTGGGAGTCCGGCGTGCACCGCGTGCAGCGCGTGCCGGCGACCGAGACGCAGGGGCGCATCCACACCTCGACGGCCACCGTCGCCGTGCTGCCCGAGGCGGAGGAGGTCGAGGTCACGATCGACCAGAAGGACCTCAAGATCGACGTCTACCGCTCGACCGGCCCGGGCGGACAGTCCGTCAACACGACCGACTCGGCCGTGCGCATCACGCACCTGCCGACCGGCGTCGTCGTGGCGTGCCAGGACGAGCGCTCGCAGCTGCAGAACCGCGAGCGCGCGATGAAGATCCTGCGCGCCCGCATCTACGAGGCCGAGCGCGAGCGCCTCGAGGCGGAGCGCGCCGCGACCCGCACGTCGCAGATCGGCACGGGCGCGCGCTCGGAGAAGATCCGCACGTACAACTTCCCGCAGAGCCGCGTCACGGACCACCGCATCAAGTTCACGTCGCACGACATGGACCAGGTGCTGCTCGGCGCGCTCGAGCCGTTCACGTCCGCGCTCCAGGCCGACTGGAACCGCCAGCAGCTCGAGGCCGCCTCCGCCGATGGCTGAGGCCATGCCCGGCGGTATGAAGAACGTCAAGGATGTCGTCGCGCTGTCGGCGGCCTACCTCGACGCGAAGGGATTGCCGACCGCCCGACTCGATGCCGAGAAGCTGATTGGCAGCGTGCTCGGCCTCGACAGGCTCGAGCTCTACCTGCATCACGATCGGCCGGTCACGCCTGCGGAGCTCGACGCGATCCGCCCGCTGCTGCGTCGCCGTGCGAATCTCGAGCCCGTGGCGTACATCCTCGGCGAGGTCGGCTTCCACCGGCTCGTCCTCGCGACCGATTCCCGCGCGCTGATGCCGCGTCCCGAGACCGAGACGCTGGTCGAGGTGGCACTGGCGAACCTGCCGAAGGCCGGCACGCTGCTCGACGTCGGCACCGGCTCGGGCGCGATCGCGATCGCGGTCAAGCACGAGCGACCCGATGCCACCGTCACGGCCGTCGATGTCTCTGCTGATGCGCTCGTGCTGGCGCGCGAGAACGCGGAGCGCATCGGCGTGGAGGTCGAGCTGCTCGAGTCCGATCTCGTGGCTGCGGTGGTCGGGCGCAGGTTCGATGTGATCGCGGCGAACCTGCCGTACATCCCCGACGGCGATCCGCGCACGGAGGAGGGCGTCGTCCGGCACGAGCCGCATCTCGCGCTCTACGCCGGACCGGATGGGCTGGACCTGATCCGCCGGCTCGTGGCCGCCGCCCCGGGGCTGCTCAGGCCGGGCGGGATGATCGTGCTCGAGAACTCCGACGAGCAGGCGGGGGCGGTGCGTGCGCTGCTCGAGGCGGCCGGTCTCGGCGACGTCTCGGTGCACCGAGACCTCGCGGGCATCGACCGCGTTGTCGCGGCTCGACACGGGGTCTGACTCCGCAGCTGAGCGCCTGGCGTTCGGACGTCTTGCGTTGTCGTCCGCGATGACCTGCGGCGTTGCGTTCGTGGCAGGCGGAGTGGGGCCAGACCCCTCCCGCGCGCTGCGCGCGCTTCGGGGTCAGACCCCTTAGACTCCGCCGCATGGCCATCAACGACCTCCCTCTCGACACCCTCCGCACCGCCGGTCTCGAAACCGTCGATCCTGCGATTGCGGCCCTCCTCGACCGCGAGCTGGATCGCCAGCGCGACGAGCTCGAGCTGATCGCCTCGGAGAACTTCACGTGGCCGTCGGTGATGGAGGCAGTGGGCAGCGTCGCCACCAACAAGTACGCCGAGGGCTACCCGGGCAAGCGCTACTACGGCGGCTGCGACGTCGTCGACGAGATCGAGACGCTCGCGATCGAGCGCGCCAAGACCCTCTACGGCGCCGAGCACGCCAACGTCCAGCCGCACGCCGGCGCGCAGGCCAACATGGCCGCCTACCTCGCGCTGCTGTCGCCCGGCGATACGGTGCTCGCGCTGCGCCTCGATCACGGTGGGCACCTCACGCACGGCCACCCGGTCAACTCGTCGAGCAAGTACTACAACTTCGTCCACTACGGCGTCTCGCCGGAGACCGGCACGATCGACATGGAGGACGTCCGCCGCGCCGCCCATGAGCACAAGCCGAAGCTGATCGTGACGGGCGCCAGCGCGTACCCGCGCACGCTCGACTTCGCTGCCTTCCGCGAGATCGCGGACGAGGTCGGTGCGCTGTTCATGGTCGACATGGCGCACATCTCCGGTCTCGTCGCGGCCGGCGAGCATCCGAGCCCGGTGCCGTACGCCGACGTCGTCACCTCGACCGTGCACAAGTCGCTGGCGGGTCCCCGCTCCGGCTTCATCCTCTGCAAGGAGGAGTGGCAGAAGAAGGTCGACTCCGGCCTCTTCCCGGGGCTCCAGGGCGGACCGCTCTGCCACGGCGTGGCCGGCAAGGCCGTCGCCTTCGGCATCGCCGCGACGCCGGCCTTCAAGCAGTATCAGAAGCAGATCTGCCTCAACGCCCAGGCGCTCGCGGACGGGCTGCTCGGCACGGGCAACAAGCTCGTCTCCGGCGGCACCGACACGCACCTCGTGCTGCTCGACCTGCAGGCGGCCGCCTTCTCCGGCAAGGAGCTCGAGGATCGTCTGCACTC
>JBPCSK010000003.1:0-6504 GCA_051007275.1 Gaiellales bacterium
TCCGGCGCTCCGGCCAGACGCTGACGCAGGCGGCTGCCGCGGTGGAGAAGTTCCCCCAGAACCTGATCTCCGTCCGCGCGCGCCGCGAGGGGCTCCACGACTGCGCACCGCTGTGGGACGCGATCGCCACGGCAGAGTCCGACCTCGGCGACGACGGTCGTATCGTGGTGCGCGCGTCCGGCACCGAGCCGCTCGTGCGCGTGATGGTCGAGGCACGCGATGGCGACCAGTGTCGTCTGATCGCAGAGCAGCTGGTGGCGATCGTGGAGCGCGAGCTGCCCGTCACGGCCTGACGCACGGCGGGGCGCCCCGCCGCGAACGGTAGGATTGGTGCTGTGTGCGGGATCATCGGCTACGTCGGGGCACGCCCCTGCAAGGAGATCGTGCTGTCGGGCCTCGAGCACCTCGAGTACCGCGGGTATGACTCCTCCGGCATGGTGCTGGTCGCCGATGGCGCGCTCGACCGCGCCCGCGCCGTGGGGCCCGTCAAGGAGCTCCGCGCCGTCGCCGGCGACGTCTCCGAGACCGCCACGCTCGGCATGGGACACACCCGCTGGGCCACGCACGGCGGGGTGGAGGTGCGCAACGCCCATCCGTTCACGTCGGAGGACGGCCGTTTCGCCGTCCTGATGAACGGCATCTTCGAGAACTACATCGAGCTCCGGGCCGAGGTTGCGGCCAAGGGCCACACGCTCTCGTCCGATACGGACACCGAGGCGCTCGTGCATCTGATCGAGGAGGACTACGACGGCGACCTCGCCGAGACGTGCCGTCGCATCTTCCCGCGCCTCGAGGGACACTTCGCGTTCCTCGCGATCGCCCTCGACGAGCCCGATCGCATCGTCGCCGCCCGCCTGGCCTGGCCGCCGCTCGTGATCGGGCGCGGGCAGGGCGAGAACTTCATCGCCTCCTTCACGCCCGCGTTCCTCGAGGAGACGCGCATGATCCAGGTCGTCGACGAGGCGGAGATCGTCATCGTCAAGGCCGACAGCGTGGAGTACCGTGCCGTCGCCGACGGGACCGTCCGCGAGCACGCGATCGAGGAGGCCGACGACTCCATCGAGGTCGCGGCCAAGGGCGGCTACGACACCTTCATGCTCAAGGAGATCCACGAGCAGCCGACGGCCATCAGCGACACGATCGCCGAGCGCTTCCACCACGGCGAGCTGCACCTCGACGGCTTCGGCCTCGACGATGACGCCCTGCGCGACATCAACCGCGTGCTCATCGTCGGCTGCGGCACCGCGCTGCATTCCGGCCTCGTCGGGCGCTATCTGATCGAGGAGTGGGGCGGGGTCGCCACCGAGGCCGACGTCGCCAGCGAGTGGCGGTATCGCAACGGGGTCTTCGACCCGAAGACGCTCGTGCTCGCCATCTCACAATCCGGCGAGACGGCCGACACCCTCGCGGCCATGCAGATCGCCAAGGAACGGGGGGCACGCGTCGTCGCCGTCACCAACATCATGGGCTCGGCCATCGCACGCGCCGCCGATGGCGTGCTGTACACGCGCGCTGGCCTCGAGATCGGCGTCGCCGCCTCCAAGACGTTCACCGCTCAGGTCACGCTGATGACGCTGATCGCGCTGCACCTCGGCGCCGTGCGTGGGAACCTGACGCCAGCAGAGGTCGCGCAGTTCGGTGCCGAGCTGCGCGAGGTGCCCGACCTCGTCCAGCAGCTGCTGGAGGACAAGGAGCTCGACGCGCAGCTCGACATGCTCGCCGACCGCTTCGCGCACGATCGCTTCTTCCTGTACCTCGGCCGCCACCTCGGTCTGCCGATCTGCCAGGAGGGCGCGCTCAAGCTCAAGGAGATCTCGTATATCCCGACCGACGCGTACGCCGCGGGCGAGATGAAGCACGGGCCGATCGCACTGCTCGGAGAGGACACGCCGGTCGTCGCGGTGGCCACCGACAGCCACGTCTTCGAGAAGATGGCATCGAACCTCGAAGAGGTCCGCGCTCGCGGTGCGCACGTCATCGCCGTGGCGACCGCCGGCAACGAGGCGATCGCCCAGCATGCCGAGCACGGCCTGTACGTGCCACGCACCCGCCCGGAGCTCCAGCCGATCCTCGCGATCGTGCCGCTCCAGCTGCTCGCGTACAAGATCACCGGGCGCCTCGGCCTCGACGTGGATCGTCCGCGCAACCTGGCCAAGACCGTCACGGTCGAGTGAGCGGCGAGCCCGCCGCACCGCGGCTGCTCGTCGGCCTGGACCTGATCGAGATCGATCGCGTCGAGCGCGCGCTCGATCGCCAACCCGAGCGCTTCCGGGAGCGCTGCTTCACCGCACGGGAGATCGCTGAGCTCGATCGCAAGCCGCGGCCGAGCGAGAGCTATGCCGGGCGCTTCGCCGCCAAGGAGGCGATCGGCAAGGCGCTGGGCACGGGCGTGCACTTCACGTGGACCGAGATCGAGGTGGCCGGCAGGGGCAAGCCGTCCGTCACGCTCCACGGCTGGACGAAGGACGTGGCGGCGCGCAAGGGCGTGATCGCGATCGATGTGTCCATCACGCACTCGCGCACGACGAGCGCCGCAGTGGCGATCGCGATTCTGGGGCCAGAGGCGGCTTAGGACTCGTCGGCCGGGGCGTCGACCTCGGCAGCGGGCTCCTCAGTGGGAGCCTCGTCCTTCTTGGCAGCCGGCTTCTTGGCCGGAGCCTTCTTGGCGGCCGGCTTCTTGGCCGGAGCCTTCTTCTCCTCAGCAGCGGGCGCCTCCTCGACGGCGGCCTCGGGGGCCTCCTCGACGGGAGCATCCTCGGCGGGAGCCTCAGCAGCCTTCTTCGGCGCGGCCTTGGTGGCCGTCTTGCGCGTCACGCGGCGCTTCTTGGTCTCCTCGACCTGCGGACCGCGAGCGATCACGCGCGTGGCGCGGGACTTCTTGCGCGCGGCGGTCTTCTCATGCAGCGCGCGCTTCGACGCCGCGCGATCGACCAGCGAGATGTAGTGCTGGTGCGCGGCCTCGACCGCCTTCGCATCGCCGCTCTGCACGGCGTCGATCAGGCGGCGGAACGCCGTCTTGATCGAGGACCGGTAGCGGATGTTCTCGACGCGCTGACGCTCGGCAACGAGGATGCGCTTCTTCTGCTGCTTGATATTCGCCATAGACCTTGTGTGTCCGCGCGCGGGGATCTCCCCGCAACGCTGCGGAGGGTAGCAGGGTCCCGCGGTCCACCGCGCAACCGGAACGCCTGCCATTATCGGTGCATGGCGACGAACGAGGACGCGCCCGTCGAGGGCGCTCGCAGCCGCTCGGTCTCGACCGCGCTGTTCAGCGCCGCCACCGGCGTCTCGCGTGTCCTCGGACTGGTGCGCGAGGTCATCTCCGCCCAGCTGCTGGGCGTGTCCGGGCCGGCCTCCGCCTTCGTCGTCGCGAACAACGTCCCGAACACCGTGCGCTCGCTCGTGGCCGACTCCGCGCTCGGCGCATCCTTCGTCCCGGTCTTCAACGAGCTGCTGGTGAAGGGCGAGAAGGAGCGGGCCTGGCGCGTCGCTTCGAGCGCGCTGACGCTCGCCACGCTGGCGCTGATGGCGATCACGGCGCTGGGGATCCTGCTCGCCCGTCCGCTGCTCGGCTTCGCGAACCTGACCGGGGAGCAGCTGGATCTCGCCGTGCAGATGACTCGGATCCTGTTTCCAATCCTGATCCTGCTCGGGATCTCCGGCCTCGTGCAGGCGATCCTCAACTCGTTCGACGAGTTCGTGCTGCCGGCTATCGCACCGGTGTTCTGGAACCTCGTGATCATCGGCTTCCTGATCTACGCGTTCACCGTGCCCGACCTCGATCAGCGCGCCATCATCCTCGCCGTCGGCACGCTCGTCGGCACCGCGGTGCAGATGGTGATCCCGCTGCCGGCGCTGCGCGGAAAGGGCGGGCGCCTGCGACCGCTCGTCGACGTGCGCGACCCTGCCGTGCGCCGGATCCTGATCCTGCTCATCCCCGTCGCACTCGGGCTGGGACTCGCCAACGTCAACCTGACGATCTCCACCTACATCGCCACGTACGTCGACCCGACCTACGCGCCGCGCGCCATCGACGCCGCGTTCCGCGTCTACATGCTGCCGCAGGGGATCTTCAGCGTGGCCGTCTCGACGGTCATGTTCCCGAGCCTCGCGCGCGCCGTCGCGGCCAGGGACTTCACGCGCTTTCGAGGATCGCTCGCCGACGGCACCAACCTGATCCTCTTCCTGCTCCTGCCCTCCAGCGCGGTGATCGCCGTCCTGGCTGAGCCGATCATCCAGCTGCTCTTCCAGCGCGGTGCGTGGACTGCCGGGGAGACGCCCGGCGTGGCCGAGGCCCTGATCGCGTTCAGCGTCGGTCTGGCGCTCAATGGCGTGATCCTGCTGCTGACCCGCTGCTTCTTCGCCCTGCAGCACGTCTGGGCCGCCACGGCGATCGCGCTCGTGAACCTCGTGATCGCGGCCGGGCTTAGCCTCGCGCTGTTCGGCCCGTGCGGCGTCTGGGGCATCCCGCTCGCCAACTCGCTCGCCAACGTGATCGTCGTCCCCCTGATGTGGATCCTGCTGTCGAAGCACGTCGGCGAGCTCGATAACCGCGGCGTGCTGCTGAGCACGCTGCGCTCGCTCGTGGTCGCCGTGGCAGCCGGCGCCGTCGCGTGGGCGATCTGGCGCGTGCTGCACGGCATCCTCGGGGAGACGATGCCCGCCCAGCTCGTCGAGGTCGGCGTGGCGGTGGTCGTAGCGGGCGCGGCGTATCTCGGCGCGATGCACCTCCTGCGGGTACCGGAGGCGGGCCGCATCCTCGCGCTGGTGCGTCGTCGCAGCGCAGAGGCGCCCGCGTGAGGGTCGAGCTCGATCGGCTGCCGTGGCCGCTCGATGCCGAGCTGATCGTCATCGCCGATTCGATTAGTCGCTTCCAGCGCCATCGCTGCACCACCGCGGCCGCCGCCATCGCCTTCCTCTTGCTCTTCAGCGTCTGCCCGCTGATCCTGCTGATCACCGTGGTCGTCGGCTCGCGCATGCGCAGCGCCGAGGTGCGCAGCGCGATCGCCGACGGCCTGATGAACGCCCTGCCGCTCGATCCATCGGCCCGCGACCAGATCGAGAACCTGCTCAAGGTCGCGAACGCCAACCTGCCGGCGATCGGGATCATCGGCGCGATCGCCCTCGTCTGGAGCGCCAGCGGCATGCTCGGCAGCGTGCGCGGCGCGATGGAGCTGGCGTGGGAGGGGTTCGGTGGCACGCGTCCGTTCCTGCGGGGCAAGCTCGTCGATGCCGTCCTGCTGACCGTGCTCGTGACGGTGGTGCTGTCGTCGTTTCTGATCGGCGTGCTGCTCAGCTTCCTCCCGCAGCTGCCGCGCGATGCCATGGGCAGCACCGGGTTCTGGCACGACGCGACGGTCTTCGTGCGCCCGTGGATCGGCCCCCTGGCGTCGCTCGTCTCCAGCATCGTCGTGATGCTGATGGCCTACAAGTTCCTGCCGAAGCCGCGGCCGGCCTTCCGGTATGCGCTCGTCGGCGCCGTCATCGCCGGTGTCCTGTTCGAGATCGCGCGTCGCGTGTTCACCGTCTACGTGGAGAAGATCGCCCGCTACGACCTGGTCTACGGGTCGATCGGCACGATCATCGCGTTCCTGTTCTTCGTCTACATCGCGGCGATCATCATGCTCTACGGCGCCGAGCTCGGCGCCTCGATCCGCCGCGTCCACAACGTCGGCCGCCTGCTCCCCCACAGGAAGGCGAAGCCCGACGCCGCATGACCGGTACCCTGTGCGGGTGGACCAGGACCTGATCCGGAACTTCTCGATCGTCGCGCACATCGACCATGGCAAGTCGACGCTCGCCGATCGCATCCTCGAGATCTCGGGCGCGGTGTCCAAGCGCGACATGCAGGACCAGCTGCTCGACTCGATGGACATCGAGCGCGAGCGCGGCATCACGATCAAGGCGCAGGCGGTGCGCGTCCCGTGGGAGCGCAACGGCGTCACCTACCAGCTGAACCTGATCGACACGCCCGGCCACGTCGACTTCACCTACGAGGTCTCGCGCTCGCTGGCCGCCTGCGAGGGCGCCCTCCTCGTCGTCGACGCGTCGCAGGGCATCGAGGCCCAGACCGTCGCCAACGCCCACCTGGCGATCGACAACGGCCTCGAGATCGTCCCGGTCATCAACAAGGTCGACCTGCCTGCCGCGTATCCGGATGAGGTCGCGCTCGAGACGGCGGAGTTCCTCGGCGACGACCCGACCAACGTGGTGCGCATCTCCGCGAAGAGCGGCCTCAACGTCAACGAGGTCCTCGACGCCGTCGTCGATCGCATTCCGCCGCCGATGGGCGATCCCGCTGCGCCGTCGCGCGCGCTCGTCTTCGACTCCGTCTACGACCAGTACCGCGGGGTGATCGCGTACATCCGCGTCGTCGACGGCGTGCTCAAGAAGGGCGCCACGCTCAAGTCGATGGCAACGGGCCAGACGAACGAGATCGAGGAGGTCGGCGTGATGAGCCCGACCATGACCCCGGTTGCCCAGCTCGGCGCGGGGGAGGTGGGC
>JBPCSK010000004.1:0-1587 GCA_051007275.1 Gaiellales bacterium
GCTTGAAGTAGAGGAGGTCGGCGATGAAGTTCATCACGATCACCAGCACCGTCAGGAGCAGGAACGCGCCCTGCAGGACGGGGTAGTCGCGGTTGCCCACGCTCTCGTAGATCTGGAGGCCGATGCCCGGGTAGTTGAAGACCGTCTCGATCAGGATTGCGCCGCCGAGGATGAAGCCCAGCGAGAGGAAGATCAGCGTCACGATCGGCAGCATCGAGTTGCGCAGCGCGTGCTTGCGCACGATCTCCCAGTTGGACAGGCCCTTGGCACGCGCCGTCAGGATGTAGTCCTCGCCGAGCGCCTCGAGCATCGACGACCGCACGATCAGCGTGTACTCGCCGAACAGCACCAGCCCGATGGTCGCGGCCGGCAGGATCATGTGCTTGAAGCGATCCACCATCTCGTTCCACGTGCCGGGGTTGGTGTACGCGATGTAGGGATCGGCGATGTCGCTCGTCGGCAGGTGCAGCGGCCCGGCGAGGTAGAGGATCAGCATCAGCGCCAGCCATTGCGTGGGGAGGCTGTAGAAGAGCAGGCCGCCCCAGACGACGCCCTTGTCCGAGAGCGTCCCGCGTCGCCAGGCGGCGAGCACGCCGGTGGTGATGCCGAGCATGATCGAGAGGATCGTGCCCAGCAGGATCATCGGCACCGTGTTTTTGATCGGCTCCCACAGCTCGTCGATCACGGGCTGCTCGGTCACGAACGAGCGCCCGAAATCGCCGGTGGCCGTCTGCTTGAGGTAGATGACGTACTGCTCGGGGATTGACTTGTCGAGCCCGTACTCCTTCTTGAGGTTCTGCTTGAACTCCTCGGTGCAGCCCTGGCAGCGCAGGGCCGAGGTGCGATCACCCGGTGCGAGGCGGAAGAGCACGAAGTTGAGGCTCACCGCCACGAAGATCGTGATCAGCGCGAAGAGGGCGCGCCGCCCGACGTACGACCAGCCTGCCCGCATTCAGCGTTCCTCGGTTGCGGGCAGGCCGGGCGTCATCAGCCGTTCTGGTGGATGATGTCCCACGGGATCTTCGACAGGCCGATCAGGAACGGCTGGCTGTGCCCGCCCCAGTTCTTGGAGTACGCGGAGATCGCCTGCTTCTGGGCGACCCACAGGTACGGCAGGTCCGTGTTGAGGGTGTCCTGCATCTGCCAGACGATGTCCTTTCGCTTGGCGGCATCAAGCGTGACGCCCTGCTCGTCGTACTGCTTGTCGTACGCCGGATTGCAGTAGCCCGTGTCGCTCCAGCCGCCGAGCTGGTTGCAGAGGACGACCGAGAGCATGAAGTCCGGATCGATGTAGCCGACCCAGTCCCAGATCGCCATGTCGAAGTCCTCGTACTTCCAGTCCGGCGCGCCGATCGCCTCGAAGGCGGCGGTGGAGTCGAGCTTCTTCGACGTGATCGTGATGCCGAGCTCGGCCCACGAGGTCTTGAGGATCTCGAAGAGGCGATCGATGCCCTCGACGTTCTCGGGCGTGATCACCTCCCACTCGAACTTGGAGCCGTCGGGGCCGACGCGGATGCCGTCGGAGCCGCGCTCGTAGCCTGCGTCATCGAGAAGCAAGTTGGCGGCGACGATGTCGTACGCCGGCGG
>JBPCSK010000005.1:0-2906 GCA_051007275.1 Gaiellales bacterium
GCCTATGGGTGGCGGTAGTCCGACGGTGCCGCTCATGTCCCAGAAGGGTCTGACCCCTTTGGGACATCCACACCTGATCGACGGCGAACCGCGTCTCGCAGGCTCATAGGCAGAACACCTAGCTCGCGGGGTCGCGCACCCAGCGCACGAAGTTCGCGATCTCCGGGCGCTCCACCCAGCCGTGCCGCTCGTAGAAGCGACGCTCGTAGGAGGCGCGCCGCTTCGCGTTGAGGAGCGACAGCCTGAACGCCCCGCGCTCGCGCGCCTCGGACTCGATCACGGCGAGCACCTCGCTGCCGATGCCACGGCCGCTATGCGACTCGAGGATGAAGAGCTCCGACAGGTAACCCTCTGGCCCGGGCATGAAGAGATCATGCACCCAGTGGACGTTGGCGTAGCCGATCAGCCCGGAGGGCTCCTCGACGACGAGCAGCGTGGTGTCGGGGCTCGCGACGGCGAGGGGGACGTGCCGCGCAGCCACGGCGGCGACATCCTCGTCCGCGAGCATCGGCAGGTCGCCGAGCGCCTCGAGCAGTTCGGCGATCGCGGGGGCATCCTGGGCGCGTGCCGGGCGGATGCGGTGCACGGCCGCCATCGGCTCAGGAGCCGGGAACGGCGTGGAGCTCGGTGAAGATCTTGAGGGAGCCGTTCGGCAGCGTCGCGTGGATGTCGACGTCGTCCATCTTGTTGTAGACGCCGATGCCGACCGTCGTCATCTGGATCCGCGCGAGCAGGCCCGGGTTCGGCTTGACGTGCAACGGCTCGTGGAAGACCAGCGCATCGTCTTCGCGGACGAAGTCGATGCCCTCCGTCATCGTCGCGCCGTTCTTGAAGACCAGAAAGGAGCCATCCGCGCCCTCGGGCAGGAGCACTCGGTGACCAGTGGGGGTGTCATCAGCCATGGCCGAATCGTAAGCGGAGACCCGGGACGGGCGACGAGTACAGTGGTGAAGGTGTCGTCCACGCAGATCGATCTCCACATGCACTCGACGTCGTCGGACGGCAAGCTGTCGCCGGCCGCCGTGGTGCAGCTGGCGGCAGAGCGCGGCCTCGACCTGATCGCCCTGACAGACCACGACACGCTGCGCGGTGTCGAGGAGGCCCAGGCCGCCGGACGCGAGCACGGCGTCGCGGTGCTCCCCGGCGTGGAGCTGTCGGGGCGCTATCCCCGCGGTCAGTGCCACCTGCTCGCCTGGCTGCCCGATCCGGTCCCCGCCGCGTTCCTCGAGTGGACGCACGTGAAGGAGCGCGACCGCGAGGCTCGTGCGCGCGAGATGGTCGAGCGCCTGCAGGCGCTCGGTCTCGCCATCACCTGGGACGACGTCCGCGCCGCCGCCGAGTTCAACATCGGCCGCCCGCACGTCGCGGAGGCACTCGTCAAGACAGGTGCTGCGACCAGCCGCAAGGACGCCTTCGAGCGCTGGATCGGCGGTGACTGTCCCGGGTACGTGCCGAGCGGCAAGACGGAGCCGACCGAGATCATCGAGCGCGTGGTCGAGGCCGGCGGCGTGATCTCGCTGGCCCACCCGTACTCGCTCAACCTCGGCCACGACGCGCTCGACGCGTACGTTCAGGACCTCGCAGACGCAGGCCTCTGCGCGATCGAGGCGCACCGCCCGGACCAGGACCCCGCCACGCAGGCGGCGTACCACGCCCTCGCCCAGCGCCATGGGCTGCTCGTCTCCACCGGCTCGGACTTCCATGACCTCGAGCGCGAGGAGACGCGCCTGCGCCCGCTCGGCGGCAGCGGCACCCCCGGTATCACGAGCGACGACGCGGAGGCGCTGCTCAGCCGCCTACCCGGCGCACGCGATGCCCTTGCCGGGTGAGGTGGTCGATCAGCTTCTCGGCGTGATCGCCCTGGATCTCCACGGCGCTGTCGCGCACCGCGCCCCCTGCGCCGACCAGGCGCTTGAGGTCCTTGAGCGCGACCTTGGGGTCACCCGGTAGGCCGGTAACCAGCGTGACCCAGCCGTTGCCGCGCCCGCCGCGACGGCGCTCGACGCGCACGACGCCGTCGCTCGGATGCCCCTGTGCCGCACCCGGAGCAGGCGTCGCGCCCCGCCGCTGGCGCTTCCCGGCACCGCGCAGGTCGCCGCCATCCGTCGAGTACACCCGCGTCATGCCGTCATTATGCAGCGGTGACCAAGGGGCGATTCGCACCGACGCCGAGCGGCGACCTGCATCTGGGCAACGTCCGCACCGCGCTGATCGCCTGGCTGCACGCGCGCGCCACCGGCGGCTCGATCCAGCTGCGCATCGACGATCTGGATGGCGATCGCTGCAAGGAGGAGTTCGAGTTCCGCCAGCTCGAGGATCTCGCGTGGCTCGGCCTCACGTGGGACGGCGAGCTGATCCGCCAGTCGGAGCGTCTCGACCGCTACGCGGCTGCGCTCTCGCAGCTGCGTGACGCGGGCGTCGTCTACCCGTGCTTCTGCACGCGCGCGGAGATCAAGGCTGCCGCATCGGCCCCGCACGGCGAGGAGGGCCCGATCTACGGCGGCACCTGTCGAGCGCTCGACCCGGCGGCCGCTGCGGAGCGCATCGCCGCAGGCGAGCGTCACGCCCTGCGCCTTGCCGTCCCGATCGGCGTGGAGCGCTTCGACGATTTCGTGCACGGTCCCGTCGAGATCGATGTGGCGGCGACGGCGGGCGATCTCGTCCTCGTGCGATCCGACGGCGTGATCGGATACCAGCTGGCGTGCGCCGTCGACGACGCGCAGCCGGAGATGACGCACATCGTCCGCGGCGAGGACCTCCTCCCCTCAGCAGCCTTCCAGCGCGTGATCATGCGGCTGCTCGACCTCGAGCCGCCGGAGTACGGGCACGTGCCGCTGATGCTCGGTGACGACGGCACGCGCCTCGCCAAGCGGCACGGAGCGATCACGCTGCGCGAGCACCAGGAG
>JBPCSK010000006.1:0-1845 GCA_051007275.1 Gaiellales bacterium
GATCAGGCCACGCGCGGGCGCTGGAGCCTGAGGCCGGGGGGCCAGACCGGTGCCCGCTTCGAGGCGCTGGTGCAGCTGGCGGCAGCGCCCGTCGTCTAGCCGGGGTCGTACTCGAGCTGGTCGAAGTAGCGCAGGGCGATGCGGCCCGGGCGCACGCGCGACTGTGCCGCTGCTGCCTCGTCGTCGCTCAACTCGCCGAGTGCTCGGCGGATGCCCAGCCACGTAAGGTTCAGGTCCTCCTGGTAGACGATCGTCGAGATGCGCGGGTTCATCTCGATCACGGCGTCGCCGATCAGCTGGAGGTTGAAGAACCCGTCGAGGCCGAAGCCGGCGACGAGCGTCTCGGCCACCTGCATCAGCTCGGGCGCGTCGAGGGTCTCGAAGCGCATGGCCAGACCCGCGCGCATGGCCTCACGCGTCTTCGGGTGGCCGAGCACGATGCGGCCGTTCTCCGCATAGCCGTCGACGGTGCGCTCGAGGCCGGTCACGAGCTCCATCACGAGGAGCTCGGTGTCGTCGTCGCCGATGATGCGCTCGACGTCCTCGAGGCGCAGCGGCATCGCGCCCGGACGCTCGTGCAGCAGCTGGTGCCGTGCGTCGACAGATCCGGAGATGACGTGGAAGCCGCGCGAGCCGGCCGCCACGACGGGCTTCATGCAGACGTCGTTGTTCGGGTAGCCGAGCTCGCGGGCGGCGGCTGCGACTTCAACTCCGCCGCGGGCCACGCGGAAGGCCGGAGCGCGTACGCCGAGCTCCTCGCACAGGGCGAGCGTGGCGTGCTTGCTGTCGGCGGCGCGGACGGCGTCGGGCGACGAGCAGATCAAGGCGATGCCCGCGGCCTCGAAGTCGGCGCGCATCTCGGCCAGACCCTCGAGGTCGAACGAGGCCTGCGGCAGCACGACGCGCGCGCCTTCGCGCTTGGCGAGCTCCAGGATGGCGGGGCCGAAGGCCGGGTCGGCGCCCGCGGGCACGGTGCTGAAGGCGTCGCAGTGAAAGCGCCCGACGTTCTCCTCACGCAGGTCGGTGCCGACGAGGCGCACGGGACGCTCGCCGTTCTCCTTCAGCGCGCGCAGCAGCGCGGCTGAGCCGGGCGAGCCGACGGCGGTGACGAGGATGGTGAGCGGCTCGGTGCTCACAGGTCGAGGTTGTCCTCGCGCAGGTGCTCGAGGCGCCGCGCGCGGTCGCGGTCGAGGAAGGCCTCGGCCGTTGCGGCCATGCCGGTCGTGCCGCCCATCCAGAGCACGGGGTGGATCAGCAGCTGCAGCCAGGGGAAGCGCGCGGCGGCGAGCTCTTCGACGGGATCGCCGCGCCGCCAGGACTGGTTCGAGTCGGAGCGGTACGTCCACGCGAAGTCGCCCGTGAAGCGCGGCTCCATCACGTTGACCCAGCCCGGGACCGCGTTGGCCATGTACGCGGGATCGGGGTTATGCCAGGCCATCACGGGGTCAAAGCCCACGTCGACGATCGGATCCACATGCGGATGCAGCGCGAGGTGGCCGACCCAGTGGCCGAGCTCGCGCAGGCGCGCAACCGCGGCGAGGCCGGCGGGCGAGGCGAGGTTGTAGAAGTTGCTGCGCGTCATCAGCAGGTACGTCGCCTTGATGCCGTGCGCGTGCTCGAGCTCGGCCATCGCGACGGCGTCCTCGAGCGAGAGGTCGATGTCGTGGCGTAGGAACAGCATCTGCTCCGCCGGCTGCTCCACGTCGAAGGTGCGCAGCCGGTAGCGACCGGCCTTGATCGCCTCGAGCAGCTCGACGTAGCGGGCGGGGGAGAACTCGCTCACGCGCGGCCCTCGCGCTCGCGGGCCACCTGCTCGGTCCACGCTGCCATGGCTGCCTCGGGCTC
>JBPCSK010000007.1:0-2917 GCA_051007275.1 Gaiellales bacterium
ATGTAGAACCGATGCCTCTCCGCCAGCGCCACGAGGCGATCGGGCGGCAGCACCGCGAAGACCGCGTTGGCCTCCACGGGGTAGTCGACGGTCACGCCGGGGGCGTCGGCGATGCCCGCGGCAAGCCGGGTGGCCATGGCGTTGGCATGGGTCGCGTGGGCGCGCCAGCGCTCATCGGTCAGCAGGGCATCGACCTGCGCGGCGACGAAGCGCATCTTCGACTGGAGCTGCGTCGCCTGCTTGCGGGCGTTCTGGATCGGGCCGCGCAGGTCGGGATTGCGCGCCACGACGACCTCGGCGCCCATCGCGCCGTTCTTCGTGAGGCCAAAGGAGATGATGTCCGCCCCCGGGGCGACCTCCCCCAGTCCACAGCCGTTGAAGGCTGCGGCGTTGCAGAGGCGCGCGCCATCGACGTGGAGCAGCATGTCGTGCGCGTGGGCCCAGTCGGCGAGCTCCTGCACGGCGGCGGGCGTGTACGCCGTGCCGCACTCGGTCGACTGCGTGATGCTCACGACGCGCTGCACGACGTGATGCTGCTCGCGCGAGCGCAGAGCGCCGTCGAGGAGCTCGGGCGTGAGGCGTCCGTCGGGCGTCGCGATGGTCTCGATCTTCGAGCCCGTGATGCGCTCGGGGGCTCCCGCCTCGTCGAGGTCGATGTGCGCGCCCTTGGCGGCCAGCACGCACTCCCAGCCGCGCAGGGCGAGCGACAGCGCCACGACGTTCGAGCCCGTGCCGGTCAGGCACAGCGCGAAGGCAGCGTCGCCGAAGGCGTCATGCAGTCGCGCCTCGGCGCGCTCCGTCCAGGGATCTGCGCCGTACCCCGATGCGTGCCCGACGTTGGCGGCGGCGATCGCCTCGAGCACCTCCGGTGCGATGCCGGCGTGATTGTCGCTGCCGAACGTCATCTCAGCCACGGCTGCGGCTCCGGAAGGCGAGCGATAGCGCGATCGCGCCGGCGGCGGCGACGTTCAGCGACTCGGCACGAGCGGACTGCGGAATGCGGCAGATCACGTCCGCTCGCTTCCGCACCGACGCCGGCAGTCCTTCCCGCTCGGCGCCGAGCGCGAGCAGGATGGGGCCGCCGAAGTCCACGTCGGCGATGTCAGTCTCCCCCTGCCCGTCGAGTGCGATCAGGCGCGCGTCGGGATAGGCGTTGGCCACGTCTGCCACCGGCAGCGTCGGCACCGTGAACGTTGCCCCCATCGCGGCCCGCACGGCCTTGGGTGCGGTTGGGTCGGCCGCCGGTGCGCCGAGCACCACGACGTCGGCATCGAAGGCCGCCGCGGAGCGCAGCAGCGTGCCGACGTTGCCCGGATCGCCCACGCCGCAGAGCGCGAGGCCGAGCCCGGACAGTGCGGTGGGCGCCTGCGGCAGCGAGTCGATGCGCACCACGCCGATCTGGCGCGAGCCGGATCCCAGCGCCGAGACGGCGTCGAGCACGTCGCCTTGGACGAGCGCGGGCGTCAGCCCTACGCCCTGCGGCGAGGGCGTCTCCTCGCGGACCAGCAGGTCCTCGAAGACGCACCCGGCGCGCCGCGCCGCGTCGACGAGATCCTCGCCCTCGATCGCGAACACCCCCGCATCACGACGCGCGGCCGTGCGCGTGAGCGAGCGCACGCGCTGCAGCCGCGGGTTCCGCGTGCTGCGGATGGTGTCCATCAGGAGCGCCGCCTACGAGGCGAGCGCGGACTTCGCCTGCTCGGCAAGTGCGCCGAACGTGGCAGGCTCGTTGAGCGCGAGATCCGCGAGGATCTTGCGATCGGCGGTCACGCCGGCCAGCTTGAGGCCGTGCATGAACTGCGAGTACGAGAGCTCGTGCTGGCGGGCGCCCGCGTTGATGCGGACGATCCAGAGCGAGCGGAAGTCGCGCTTGCGGACGCGGCGGTCGCGGTAGGCGTAGTTGCCCGAGCGGGCAACCTGCATCTTGGCCTGGCGGTAGAGCTTGGACTTCAAGCCCCAGTAGCCGGACGCCTCCTCGAGGACCTTGCGGCGCTTCTTCTGCGCGTGAACGGAACGCTTGACGCGAGTCATGCCTGAACCCTATCGCTTTCCGAGGAGGCGAAGCGCCTCCGGGTAGTCGGCCTTGGCCATGGGCTGGTCCTGGCTGAGCTGGCGGCGGCGCTTGGCCGTCATCTTCCCGCGCAGGTGGGCCTCATTCGCCTTGCGGCGCGTGATGGTGCCCTTGCTGGACAGCTTCATGCGCTTCTTGGCACTGGAGTTGGTCTTGACCTTCGGCATTGCAGTTCCTTTTGTCCCTACGAGGTCGTCGCAGGCTCTTCGGCTTCCGCGGTGGGAGCCTCTTCGACTTCCGCATCCGGTGCCCCATCGGGGTCCTTCGCGGCCGCCTCCGCAGCGTCCTCCTTGAGGAGTTGCTTCGACGGAGCCAACATCATGACCATATTTCGTCCATCTTGCAGCGGTTCCGACTCGATGACCGCGATTTCCTTGAGATCCTCGGCCAATCGGAGCAGCAATTCGCGGCCCTTTTCGGGGTGCGTCATCTCGCGCCCGCGGAACATGATGGTGACCTTGACCTTGTCGTGGTTCTTCAGGAACCGCACGACATGGCCCTTCTTGGTCTCGTAATCGTGGACGCCGACCTTCGGGCGGAGCTTGATCTCCTTGATCACGATGACGTTCTGGTGCTTGCGCGCCAGCTTCGCCTTCTGCTCCTGCTCGTACTTGTACTTCGAGTAGTCCATCACGCGGCAGACGGG
The DNA here is from genome assembly GCA_051007275.1 of Gaiellales bacterium. Taxonomy (GTDB): domain Bacteria; phylum Actinomycetota; class Thermoleophilia; order Gaiellales; family F1-60-MAGs149; genus F1-60-MAGs149. The sequence goes on from JBPCSK010000007.1 coordinate 2,718, forward strand.
CGGACGCGCGTCGGCAGCGACCTCGACGAGGTCGAGGTTCTGGTTCCAGGCGAACTCGAGCGCGTCGTCGCGGTCCTTGACCCCGATCTGCTCACCATCTGCGCCGATCAGGCGCACCTGCGGTACACGAATCGCCTCGTTGATGCGGGTACGCGGCTCCTCAGGGGGACGGTCGTATCCGCGGCGTGGCCTCAAGACTG
>JBPCSK010000008.1:0-8479 GCA_051007275.1 Gaiellales bacterium
CAACGCGGATCACGTCTCGGGAGGAGTGGTGATGGCAGTGAGTCGCGCCGTTGCTGGCGACGCGATGACCTCGAGGTGAATCGGTCGTTTCCGACCGAGCCACCTCGAGGTGGTCCCGTCGTCAGCGCTCCACGAAGTCGATCACGACCGGACACCCCTCGAGCCCGGCCGCCTCGCGGAGCCGGTTCTCGATGAAGTACGCATAGTCGCGCGTGATGAGCTTGCGGTCGTTGATCGTGATGCGGAAGCGCGGCGGGCGCGTCTGCACCTGCGCGCCGTAGATCATCTTCATGCGCTTGCCATGGACCAGCGGCGGCTGGCGCTGGGCGACGGCGTCCTGCAGCGCGCGGTTGACCGCGGGCGTAGGCATGCGTCGGGTGTAGGCCTCGTAGAGCTCCTCGATGCGATCGAGCAGACGGTCGAGTCCGCGACCGGTGACCGATGACGTCGTGACGATCATGGGTCGCTGACGCAGCTTGCGCTCGATGCGCAGGCGCAGGTCGTCGAGGTCGATCTCGGAGGCGTCCCACTTGGAGACGACGACGAGCGTCGCGCAGCCGGCCTTGCGCGCCGCGTCCGCGACGTCGAGGTCGTGATCGACGAAGCCCTCGGCGCCGTCGATCAGGACGAGCGCGATGTCCGCGTGCTCCGCCGCGGCCAGCGCGCGCTTCTCGCTCCAGTACTCGACGTCCTGCCGCTGGGCGCGCTTGCGGCGCATGCCGGCAGTGTCGACGAGGCGGAAGACCGTCTCGCCGCGCACGAGCCGCGTGTCGATCGCATCGCGCGTCGTGCCCGGCACGTCGCTGACGATCACGCGCGGCGAGCCGATCAGCTTGTTGAAGAGCGACGACTTGCCGACGTTCGGACGGCCGAGGATGGCGACGCCGATCTCGTCGGCGACGCGCTCCATGCGCTCGGCCTGCGGCATCTCGGCGAGGCGCTCGACGATCAGGTCGAGCAGGTCGCCGCTGCCGGAGCCATGGATGGCCGACACGGGCACGGGCTCGCCGAGGCCGAGCTCGTGGAAGACCAGCGCGTTCATGTCACCGCTCTGGCCGTCCGCCTTGTTGGCGACGAGGATCATCGGAATCTTCTGGCGGCGCAGGATCTCGGCGACTTCGAGGTCGCCCGGCATCACGCCGGCCTTGGCGTCGACGACGAACAGGGCCATGTCGGCCTCGGCGAGGGCGGTGCGCGCCTGCTGCGCGACCTCCTCCGCCATCATCGTCTCGCCGCCCATATCGATGCCACCGGTGTCGACGAGGCGGAAGAACTTGCCGTTCCACTCGACATCGACGTCCTTGCGGTCACGCGTCACGCCGGGCTCGGAGTGCACCACGGCGTCTCGGCGACCGGCGAGCCGATTGCATAGCGTCGACTTGCCGACGTTCGGATAGCCGACGACCGCGACGACGCCGATGATCGGCTGCTCCGGGAGCGCCTGCTCCTCCTCCTCGAACTCCTGGCCTCGGCGCGTACGCGCTCGCGGTGGCTCGCGTCCGCTCATGCGCTCTTCTCCTTGCTCGTCCACTCGGGGGGAACGGCATCCTTGGGGCGCCCGGCGCGGTCCGCGCTCTCGGCGAACGACTCCAGCTGACGCAGGTAGGCGCCGATGTCCTCGGACGCCGCCTTGTAGACCTTGCTGCCGCGCCCGTCGACGGTCAGCGGGCGACCGAAGGTGACGCTGACGGGCGAGCGCGGCGCGTCCGCGATCTTGTCGGTGCCGTGGATCCAGACCGGCACGATCGGCGCGCCGGTCATGCCGGCGATCATCGCGGCGCCAGCGCGCACCTCGCCGAGTCCGTCGCCGTGGTGCCGGGTGCCGTCGATGAAGACGCCGAGGATGTCGCCGCGGGCCAGCACCTCGCGAGCGGCGTCGATCGCGCCGCGATCGGCCTCGCCGCGACGCACGGGGAAGGCGCCGGTGTGCGGCAGCATCCGACCGAGGAAGGCGTTGTCGAACAGCTCCTGCTTCGCCATGTAGTAGATCGGCCGCTTCATCACGGCGCCGAGCACGAAGATGTCGTAGAACGACTGGTGGTTGGCGGCGAGCACGACGGGCCCGCTCTGCGGCACCCGCTCGCGCCCCCAGATGCGCACGTCGGAGAAACGTCGGATCGGCGGGGCGACGAGCTTGAGCGCGAGGCCCCACGAGCGCTCGGGCGTGAAGACGCGGAAGCCGTCCCACTGCATGCGGGTCTCGCTCATGCGCGCGCCTCGACGAGGCTGACGATCGCCTCGATCACCTGCTCGATGGAGAGCCCCTCGGTGTCGACCCGGACGCTGTCGTCGGGAACGATCATCAGCGCGGCGTCCTTGCGGTCGCGCTCGATCGCGGACTCCCCCGCCTCCTCGCCACGCTCGGCGGCACGGCGACGACGGCGCTCGTCGGGCGAGGCGTCGAGCCAGACCTTGAGCTCGGCCTGAGGCCAGACGACGGAGCCGATATCTCGCCCCTCGGCGACGGCGTCGCCCTGGGCGAGGAAGTCACGCTGCGCGCCGCGGAGCGCCTCGCGCACGTCGGGGAGGCATGACACCCCGGACACGGCGGCGTCAACGGCATCGGAGCGCAGGGCCGGGTCGAGCAGGTGCGTGGTCCACGCCTCTCCCTGCGCCACCGCGATCGGCTCCTTGCCGGTCTCGAGCGCGACGAGCGTGACGGCGCGGTACATCGCGCCCGTGTCGAGATAGCGATAGCCGAGGCGTGCGGCGAGAGCACGGGAGACGGTGGACTTGCCCGCACCTGCCGGGCCGTCGATCGTGATGATCATCGCCGGCGCTCCGCCGTGACGGCCTCGATCAGCGCGCGGAAACCGGGGAACGACACGTCGATGGCCTCCGGATCCGTGATCGTCACGCCGTCCTCCGAGTAGAGCCCTGCGATCGCGCCGAGCATCGCGATGCGATGATCGCCGCGCGGATTGACCGTACCACCCCGCAGGCGAGCCGGCACGCCGCGGATGACCCAGCCGTCCTGCTCGAGCTCGATGTGCCCGCCGATGCCACGCAGCGCCTCGTAGACGCTCTCCAGGCGGTTCGACTCCTTGAACTTGAGCTCCTCCGCCTCGCGGACGCGCGTCTTGCCGCGGGCGGCGCAGGCCGCAAGGGCCAGGATCGGGAGCTCGTCGATGAGACCCGATACCTCGGCGCCGCGGATGCTGCTGGCGGTCAGGTCCGCGTGCGCCACCTCGAGGACGGCGACGGGCTCCCCCGCCTCGGTCGTGCGGCGATTGAAGACGGCGACGCGCCCGCCCATGCGCTCGAGGACATCGAGCAGACCCGTGCGGCCCGCCCCCATGCCGATGCCGCGCAGGAAGATTCGCGACTCGGGGATCAGCGTGGCCGCGACGATCAGGAACGCCGCGGATGAGATGTCGCCGGGCACCTCGATGCGATCGAGATGCAGGCGATCGGTCGGCTGGATCACGACGCGCTCGCGGATCGTCTGCACCGTGGCACCCGCAGCGCGCAGCATGCGCTCGGTGTGGTCGCGCGTTGCGACCTCCTCGATCACCGTGGTCGGACCATCCGCGCGCAGGCCGGCGAGGAGGATCGCCGACTTGACCTGTGCCGACGACACCTCCATGACGTGCTCGATGCCCTTCAGCGACGTGCCGCCGGTGACGGTGACGGGCGGCCTGCCCTCGGTCGTCTCGACCTCGGCCCCCATCGCGCGCAGCGGCTTGGCGACGCGCTCCATCGGGCGGGTGCGGATCGATTCGTCGCCGTCGAGCGTGAAGACGCCAGCGGGCTGCATCGCGCAGATCCCCGACAGGAGGCGCATCAGCGTGCCGGCGTTCTTCACGTCGATCGCGCCGACCGGCGGCTTGAGACCGTCGATGCCGACGCCGTGCACCGTCAGCCGTCCGTGCCCGTGATCATCGACCTGCACGCCGAGCGAGCGCACGGCCTCGAGCGTGGCGCGGGTGTCGGCGGAATCGCCCCACCCCTCCACCTCGACCGGTCCGTCGCAGAGCGCGCCGATCAGGAGCGCGCGGTGGCTGACCGACTTGTCGCCGTTGATGCTCAGCTCGCCGAGCAGCGGCCCCGAGGGTGCGACCTTCCAGACGCTCATGCGGCACCTCCGGCGCCCTCGATGACCGGCGTGCACGAGGCGCTCACGCCGTCCGCCAGCAGCAGCTCGACCGCGCGGTGCGCGTTGTCCGCCCCGGCCACGATGATGCGGATCTCGCCGCCGCGCTCCGGCGAGATGTGCGAGAGCGAGAACTCCTCGATGTTGATGCCAGCCGCCGACAGCGCCTGCGCGATCGACGAGAGCGCGCCAGGGCGGTCCGGGACCGAGGCCAGCAGCTCGTGGAGGTCGGCCGGTGCGGTGCGATGGGCCTGCGCGAGGGCCTCGCTGCGCGCGGCGGCGGCCTCGGCGATCCAGGCGGCGAGGAAGGCCTCATCGCCGATGCGCAGGGCGTCGGCGACCGTGGCGAGGCGCGCCTGCGCGTCCTCGACGGCCGCCAGCACGGCCTCGCGATTGTCCAGGAAGATGTCGATCCAGATCGCCGGGTTGGCACCGGCCACGCGCGTCATGTCGCGGAACGAGCCGCCGACGGAGTGCAGCGGGCTATGGCCGTTGACATCCGTGGCGGCGACCTGCGTGGCCAGCACGTTGGCGAGCACGTGCGGGAAGTGGCTGGTGAGCGCGACGATCGAGTCGTGCGCAGCGGCATCGATCACGACGGGGCGCGCGCCGGTCGCCGTCACGAGCGCGTGCACCTGGGTGAGGCGCTCGGCGTCGGAATCCACGCTCGGCGTGAGGAACCACGTGGCACCCTGGAACAGCTCGGCGCGTGCGTGCGCCGCACCGTGGGCCTCGGAGCCGCAGATCGGGTGGCCGCCGACGAAGCGCGCTCGTCCGTCGCCGGTGACCGCAGCCACGACGTGCCCCTTCGTGGAGCCGATGTCGGTGATCGTCGCGGCCGGCGCAGCGGCCAGCACCTGCTCGATCACGTCGACGATGGCGGACACGGGCGTCGCCACGACGACGACGTCGGCATCGACGCACGCCGCCTGGAGCGAGTCGGCGAGACGATCGACGCAGCCGCGCTCGAGCGCGACGGCGGCCTCGTCGGCGTTCAGGTCGAATCCGGTGACGGTGGTGGAGGCTCGCTCACGCAGGGCGAGTCCGAGACTGCCGCCCATGAGTCCGAGGCCGACGATCGCGACCTGCATGGCCGCCTACCGGCTGAGGGTCCTGCCGCAGACCGAGACGAGACGCTCGATGTCCGCGACGAACGCGGGGAACTCGGCCGACGGAATCTGCTGCGCGGCGTCGGACAGCGCGTGCTCGGGCGTCGGGTGCGTCTCGACGATCAGGCCGTCGGCGCCGGCGGCCACCGAGGCCAGCGCGAGCGGCGCGACGAGCGAGCGCTTGCCCGCGGCATGCGACGGGTCGACGATCACGGGCAGGTGCGTCTCGGCCTTGAGCACCGGGATCGCGCTGACGTCGAGCGTGAAGCGCGTCGCCTTCTCGAACGTACGGATGCCGCGCTTCAGCATGATCGGCTTGCCGGAGCGCCCGACCTCGCTGAGGAGGTTGAAGTTCTGCATGTTGCGCGCGCCGATCCAGATCATGTCGACGTGGTCGACGACGTCCTGGAGGTCGCGCACGTCCATCAGCTCGGTCGTGATCGGCAGGCCGACCTCGTCGCCGACGGCGCGCAGGATGCGAAGCCCCTCGATGCCGAGCCCCTGGAAGGCGTACGGCGACGTGCGCGGCTTGTAGGCGCCGCCGCGCAGCATCGAGCCGCCGGCCTCCTTGACGGCCTTGGCCGACGCGAGCGTCTGCTCGTAGGACTCGATCGAGCAGGGACCGCCCATCATCGCGAAGTGCCCGCCGCCGACCTTGCACGGTCCGACGGTGACGATCGTGTCGCGGGAGCGGAACTCGCGCGAGACGCGCTTGTACTCCTTGCGCAGCGGCACGACGCGCTCGACGCCGTTGACGGCCTCGAGCGGCAGGCCGGCGACGATCGCGCGGTCGCCGATGGCGCCGATCACGGTGCCCTCACCGCCGGCGTCGACGTGCACGCCGGCACCAGCACCCTCGATCAGGGAGATCACGTGCTGGACCTCCTCCGCGGTGGCGGAGGAGCGCATGACGACGATGAGCTCGGGGGCTCCGGTGGCGGGTGCTGCACTCACGGTGCCGAAGGATACCGCGGCTCGGGTTTTCAGCCGCCGCTTGCCGCGGCCTGCAGCGCCTCGAGCTCGTGCGGCTTCAGCGCACGGCACGTGCCGACGCCGAGGCGCCCCAGGGTCAGCGGACCGTAGGCGATGCGCTCGAGCTCCATCACGGGGTACCCGACGGCGGCGCACATGCGACGCACCTGCCGGTTCTTGCCCTCCTTGATGGTGATCTCGAGCTCCGCTCCTCCCGAGCGCGCGGCGATCATCGTGACCTCGGCCGGCCGCGTGCGACCGTCGTCGAGGTGCACGCCCTGCGTGAGCTTGCGCAGCGCCGCCGAGCCGGGCAGCCCGCGCACGATCGCGCGGTACGTCTTCGGCACGCCGTGCTTGGGATGCGCCAGCTTGTACGCGAGGTCGCCGTCGTTGGTCAGCAGCAGGAGCCCGCTCGTCATCGCATCGAGACGCCCGACGGGCACGACGCGCTCGATCACGTCGAGCAGGTCGATCACCGTGGGACGCCCCTCCGGATCGCTCATCGTCGTGACGTAGCCGACGGGCTTGTTGAGCACCATGTACGTCAGGCGCTCCGCCTCGACGGGTCGCCCGTCGACGGCCACGATCGCGCCGGGCACGACCTGCGAGCCAGCCTGAGCGACGGAGCCGTTGATCGTCACCCGCCCCTCGCCGATCAGCGCATCGGCGCCACGTCGGGACGCCACGCCGCTCTGCGCAAGGAACTTGTTGAGCCGGATCGAGGATGCCGCGGAGTCAGCCACGGCCGCAGTGTCTCAGGCTGTGGCGTCGGGTGCGGCGTCGGCCCCAGCGGCGACGTCGGCCTCGGGGGTGTCGGCCGAGGCCGATGGCTCCTCGTCGGCACGCTGGGCGGCACCGGGGTCCTCGATCGAGACGGCCTGCGTGGCGGCCATCGCCTGCAGGCGGTCCCGCACCTCGGCGGCATCGGGCAGGTCGTCGCCGAGCTCCTCGAGCAGCGGCAGCGAGTGACGCCCCTCCTCCAGCCCGAAGACGCGGTCGAATCGCACGGTCGTGCGGTACAGGATCGGATTGCCGGGGCGATCCGAGCGCCCGGCCTCCTCGATCAGGCCGCGCTCGAGCAGGCTCTTGATCGGGTTGTCGGCGGCGACCCCGCGGATGCGCGAGATCTCGGGGCGGCTGACCGGACCGGCGTACGCGACGACGGCGAGCGTCTCGAGCGCGGCGCGCGACAGCGGGCGCTGCGAGAGCTGGTCGAGCAGCCGCGCGCACGCCACCGCCGTCTCATCGGCGGCCCGCAGCGCCCAGCCGCCGGCCACGCGCTCGAGCACGACGCCCGAAGCGCCTTCGGCATGGCGCTGGCCGACGAGCTGCAGCGCCTCCTCGACGTCGGGCTCGGACAGCTGCGCGGCGCCCGCCAGCGAGCGCTCGTCGAGCGGCTCCGAGGTGATGAAGAGCAGCGCCTCGATGACGCGCGCATTCGCGACGTGTCGCGGCTCGGCGCTCATGCCGCGGTCGGCACCGACGCGAGCTGGCGGCTGGCGAGCCGCATGCGGATCGGCGCGAACGGCGCATCCTGCTCCGCCACGACCTCGCCACCGCGGATCAGGTCGAGCACGGCCCAGAACGCCGCAGCCTGCTCGGCGCGCCCGAGACCCTTGACGGCCTCGTCGAAGGAGCAGGTGCCGGTCTCGCGCACCGCACGGCGCACGTGGTCGAGCAGGCGGGCCAGCGGAATGCGGCGACGCAGGACGTGAATCGGCTGCGCCGTCTCCTCCGTGCGCGTGATCGCCATGCGCAGGGCGGCGACGAGCATGTCGGGGTTCCCCGTGCCCTCGTCATCCTCCAGCTGCGGGCGCGGCGGACGCAGCGCCGGCGGGCCGTCGCGGAAGACGCGGCGGCCAACGTGGTCGAGGCGGTCGCTGAGCCACTGCGCAGCGGCCTGCGCCCGCGCGTACTCGGCCAGGCGCGCGGCGAGCTCCTCCGCCGCCTCCTGCGCATCCGGCATGTCGTCGACCTCGTCGGGGGTCAGCAGCAGGCGGATCTTCAGCTCGAGCAGCGCCGCGACCAGCACGAGGAACTCGCTGGCGCTCTCCAGGTCGATCTCGCCCTCCTCCTCGATCTGCGCGAGATACCGAAGGCAGACGTCGGCGACGGGCACCTCGCCCAGGTCGACGACGTCGCGCAGGACGAGCGCCAAGAGGAGGTCGAACGGGCCGGCGAACGGCTCGAGATCGAGATCCAGCTGGAGGGCGGAGGATGCGGACATCAAGGCTGAGGCTAGTCGCGGGGTCGGATGGCATTCCCAACGAGTTGGCAACACCCCGCATCCTCCGCCCTCCAGCTG
>JBPCSK010000009.1:0-12810 GCA_051007275.1 Gaiellales bacterium
CCGGTTCTCACCTCACTCGCAGCCCTCGCGCTCATGCTCGGCGCCTGCGGCGGCTCGAGCGCCCCGTCGGGGCCGCGCACCATCCGCGTCCCGGCCGACCAGGGCACGATCCAGCAGGGCGTCAGGGCTGCCAGGCCTGGTGACATCGTCCTGATCGCTCCCGGCGTGTACCCGGAGTCGGTGCACGTCAGCGCCGCGGGCATCACGGTGCGCGGCGAGGACCGCAACCGGGTGATCCTCGACGGCGGCGACCGAAAGCAGAACGGCTTCTGGGTCACGGCCGACGGCGTCGCGATTGAGAATCTCACCGTGCGCCACTTCACGAACAACGGCGTGCTCTTCACCCGCATGGGCGAGGACCTGCTCGAGCAGGTCGAGACCGAGGACGGCGGCGACAACGCCACGCGCGACACCGTCGACCCGTCCAAGGACCTCCTGTCGGGGTACCGCGCCAGCTACGTGACGGCCTACGACAACGGCCTCTATGGGCTCTACGCATTCGCGAGCACGAACGGGATCTTCGAGCACACGTACGCGTCGGGCCACCCCGACTCCGGCTACTACGTGGGCCAGTGCAAGCCCTGCAATGCCGTGCTGCGCGATGTCACGGCCGAGCGCAACGCGATCGGCTACGAGGGTACGAACGCGTCGGGCGGCGTGTACGTCATCGAGTCGCTGTTCACGCGCAACCGACTCGGCATCACGCCGAACTCGCAGGACGCCGAGCGCCTCGCACCGCAGGAGGACACCGTGATCGCAGGCAATCGCGTGATTGACAACGGTGATCCGGACACGCCCGAGATCGACGACGGCTACTTCGGCGGCGGCATCCTGATCGGCGGCGGCGAGCGCAATGTCGTGGTGCGCAATCTCGTCATGGACAACCCCGACACGGGCATCGGCGTCTACACGCTCGGGCGGTACCAGCCGAACGGCAACCGGGTGGAGGGCAACGTCGCCACCGGCAACGGCGTCGACCTCGCATTCGCCCCCGTCGGCACCACCGAGACGGCCGGCAACTGCTTCACCGGCAACACCTTCCGCACGTCGCTGCCGAAGCGCATCGAGCAGGTGCTGCCATGCGGCGCCAAGGCGACGCTGACGGTCTTTCCGAAGCCGCCGCGCACGCCCGCGCCGCCCGGCATCGACTACCTCGACGTCCCCGCACCGCCTGACCAGCCGACCATGCCGACCTCCGAGATGTCGAAGACGGGCGGCGCCGGAAAGGTCCCGCCCGCTATCAACGTCGCTGCTATCACCGTCCCGAAGCCGTGAGACGCCTCCTCCCCCTCCTCGCCATCGGCGCGATCGCCCTCGCCGCCTGCGGCGGGTCGCCGACCCCGCAGCCGACGACGACGACCGAGCCTAAGCCGCTGACGATGATTCAGGCCCAGCTCCTGGCCAGCGCCCAGTTCCTCAACTACCGCAACAAGGGCGCCGAGTTCGAGATGGAGTTCGGCGTGACGGGCACGAGCTCGCACTTCACCATGCAGGGCCAGATGAACTGGGACGATCTCGTCGGAAACGGCGTGATCACCCCCGATAATGGCCAGCCGATCGAGGTGTGGTGGCGCACGGACATCGTCGTCCAGAGCGACCCGCAGCTCGCGGCGCTGCTGCAGGCGGCCGACCAGCAGCCCGTCTTCGTCGGGCACGCGCCAAACACCGCCGCGAACCCGATCGACAAGGCGTGCGCGATTATGCTCCACCTCGGCTCGAAGCAGCGTGACAACCCGATCCTCGTGCGCCAGCAGGAGGGATCTGCCTACCTCGGCGAGGCCGACGTGCGCGGCACGCCGACCCAGATCCTCCGGTACGGCGAGATCAACCGCTTCTGGATCGACCCGAAGACCGGTCTGATGCTGCGCTTCGCCGGCAACGGCAAGGCCGGCAAGTCGCCGGAGACGGTCGACCTGCTCACGCACGAGGCACAGACGATCTACGCCCCGCCAGGCCGCATCGTCAGCGTGTCGCAAGGGCGGAAGCTCGCCGCGCAGTACGGAATCGGGTCGTAGACCCGCGGGACGGCTGACGGCGCGTCCAACGTTCGTTCGGCTCGTCCCGACATCACCGCGGGCGCGCATGCGTGGTGCGACGGCCGGAGTCGCCGCACCACGCGCATGAGGCGCTAGCCGGTGACGGACGACACGCTACCCGCACCCGTCGCCCTGATGCGGACCACGCCGGCGTCGATCGTCGGATCGATGTACGAGGCGTTGACCTTCTTGTCGTCATTCTTGATGGTGTTGCCCTTGACCTTGGCGTACACCTCGAATGGCGGCGTCTCGCCGACAAGCCGATTGCGCTTGGTCGGAATCGGGTTCGAATTCCGCTTGGCCGAGCCCTTGCCGGCCACGGTGAAGCGGTAGCCCGACGGCAGGATGAATCGCACCCTGTACTTGCCGGCCTCGAGGCCATCGAAGACGTAGTAGCCCTTGCGGTTGGTGGTCTTCACCGGCACGGTCTTGCCCGCCGCGTTCTTGGCGCCCTTGCCCTTCGCCGTCAGCAGCTGGACCTTCACGCCCTTGAGGGGCTTCTCGTCCTGAAGGCCGTTGCGGTTCGTGTCGACCCAGGTGTAGTCGCCGATGGCGACCAGGTCGCCGGCGGACTTGAGGATGAACCCGGCGTCGTAGGTGTGGTTGTTCTCACCGATCGCGCGAGCCGGGACCTTGATCGTGGGCTTGCCGCCGACCATCGTGACCTTGGAGTTCACCGCGTCGCCGGACTTCGTGACGTTCGCCGTGGTGATCCCGTAGCCGTAGAGCGGACCACCCTTGGCGTAGTCGGCCGCGTTGTCGAACTTCACCGAGAACGCCGCGCCGGCCGTGAGACCGCCGCCCGTGTTCGTGCCGTCGCCGGCGGCCGCGGCGGAGCTGGTCGACGAGAAGTAGTACTGCCCGTTGGCATCGGTTAGCGCAGTGCCGACGAGCGTGCCGCCGTCGGTGTACAGGTGCGCGGTGACGCCCTGAACCGGAGGCTCGTTCGGCTCCTGGATCCCGTCCTTGTTGACGTCGATCCACACCCGGTTGCCGATCTGCACCGGCGCCGCATCACAGACGATCTCGAGATCGCCGAGGCCGTTGCCCTTGTAGAAGCTGTAGGCCGGATCGGAGTCGCTGCTCGGCCGCAGCAAAGCGCAGCCCATAAAAGCCCCAGACATGGCCCCGACGGGGCCGAATCCGCCTACGCCCGTGCGGTCGGCGCACGGGCCGACCGCACGCAGTCCCTGCTGATAGATGGTGACTGGGTCGTAGACGGTCGACCACACCACGGGACTTCCTGACAACGCCCCGATGCCACCCTGGCCGGTGTAGCCGTGCGTCGCGCCGCCGTCGTACGGCCCGAACGGAATGCCGTAGTAGAGCGGGGAGTTGCTCCGGTTGGTCGACGGCCCGCTGTTCGCGGCGCTGGCGAGCAGTCCCGGCAGATTGGCGCCGGTGACCCCGTTGCATGCCCCGTTCTGCTCGCGCTCGTAGCCGGTCGCGGTCTTGCAGAGGCGCAGGAGTTCGGCCGCCGCGCCGTTCGAGCAATCCTGCTCGCCGATCGAGTTCGGATACTGCGGATCCGGGACCCAGTCGAACCAAACGGTGCCGCAGGGCTTCACCTGATCGAAGAAGCGGTCGCGGAAGCCGAGGGTGAGGTCGCCGTTGTCCATGATCTCGATGTTCGCGACCATCGGCTTCGAGCGACCGGACTGCTTGTTGGGCGTCGCACCGTCATACCAGTTGTTCCAGAGACCAGACTCGTCCGCCGTCGCCGGCTTGAGGCTGCCCGCGCCGACGCTGCCGCCCTTCGGGTAGTCGAGTGCGAACTCGGCGATCGTCTCGAATCCGAAGCCGGTGCCGGAGGGCCTGGCCTCCAGCACGAACGCCGCGGCCTCAGTGCGCCCGGTGGCGGGGTTGACGAAGCGGGTCTCGTTGCCGCCGCAGACGCCGCCGACGAGGACCTGATCACCGCGGACCCCGATGCCCATCGGATGCCAGGTGCCCGCGCACGACACGCCGTTGAAGGCGGCCGGTGCGGCGATCGGAGTCGCGGTCGGCGATCCCGCGGTCACGCCGGCGCCGCTCCCGACGAGGGGGACGCGCCAGAGCTTCGGTGCCGTCTCTGTCATCTCGACGGCGACGAGCGCGCTGCCGTCTGGCAGGACGTCGACATCGCCGATGCCGGCGCGGCCGACCTTGAAGTAGACAGACGAGAAGCTGGTGCTCGTCGGGTCGTACGTCTGGAGGCTCGGGTCCGAGACGACCCGATTGCCATCCTGGGAGTACGGTGGGTAGCGACCTGCGGGCACCCCTCGGCTGTGCGCAGGACGCACGTCGTCGCCAAGCTGCACGAACGGCTCGCCCGCACCGGTGGTGAGGTTGATGCGGTAGATCGTGTTCGTCGCGCCGGCGGGTCCGTACGGGCTGTGGCGCTTGATGTACGTGCCCGCGTAGGCATTGCCGAAGCGGTCGACGCCCAAACCGAAGGTCGCGCCGATCTTCGTCATCGGCGCCACCAGGTCGATGCCCTTCTCAAGGTCCGAGGACTGCGCGTCGATGCTCGCGCCCGCGGCGGTGAACTTCTGCACGACGGAGAACGCGGCGGGCAGCGTCACGATACCCTTGGCCGCCGGGAACGTCTCCATCTGGTCCGTCGCCGGTTGAAGGCACGTGATCAGCTTGGGGTTGTCCTGGCAGTACTCCGTCGGGTGGTACACCGCGTAGTCGACGTTCGCCGCCCCCGCCTTGGCGAACTGTACGCTCGTCCCGCTCATCAGGCCTTCGAACGACGGCTGCAACCCCGTCGGATTCGTGAACTCGATGCGCACGATGCTGTCGGTCGACACGGCGAGGGCGTACGTGCCATCGGCGCCGGTCGTCGTCTCGCTGACCACCTTATTGCTCGCGTCGTAGGCCTTGACCGTGACGCCGGCGACACCGGTGTCTGTAGCTGCCACGCTCTTGCCGGCCACGTACCCACCCGCGTCCATCTTGGCGTTGGCGTTGTAGTCCTTGAAGACCGTGCCAGTGATCGTCCCGCCAGCGAGCGCGGTGGACGCCGTCGCAGCGAGCAGGATGGACGCCGCGATCAGCAGCAGGGATAGGCGGAGAGAGCGGGAGTTCATCACGCGCCGCAACGTAGGGCGGGCAACGCCATCGTTTCAAGGCGGAAAATGCATGTTCATACAGTCGTGAGCACATCGGATACAGGTGTTAGGCGAGCGCCTGACGGGCAGGCGCCGGGCAGCCGCTCACCGACGAATCGAGACGGTCGCCCCGGGTCCGATCCAGCGGCGCATCTTGGCGACGTTGCGATCGTCGACGCGGATGCACCCGTGCGAGACGGCCTGTCCGAGCAGCTCGGGCTCCGACGTGCCATGGATCCCGACGACGCCGCCGCCGGGCCAGTCACTCAGCTTCGAGTACGAGCTGGTCGACCACGCCCACGCGCCGAGGACGCCCTGGGTGTCGGGGTCCGGTCGGAACTCGCCGGTGATGAAGTACTCGCCCAGCGGCGTCTCCATGCCCGGGGCACCGACGGCGATCGCGGCGTGCATGACCGGCCGCTGCGGTCGCGTGCGGTCATAGACCTCGAGTACACGCGCGCGGCGCCAGACCACGATGCCGAAGCGCACCGGCTCGACGGCCACGGCGCTCTCGCGCACCCATCCGGTGCCGCCGTTCGGCCGCCCGGGCAGCCGCAACTGCAGCCAGGCGGCGCCGTCCGCATCCGTGCGACGGGCGATCGCCAGCACGACGCGGCGGTTGAACGCCTCGTCGAGCGGCGTCAGCCGCTGCAGCACCGGCGACGCTCCCGATGGTTCTGCGTGCACCGCAGCGCGGGAGACGATCACGGTGCCGGAGGCCGGAAATCGCGGGGACTCCGCCGCGTGCGCAGGCGCGCCGAAGATCACCGCCAGCAGGACGCCGGCGGCGATCACGATCGCGCGGCGACTAGCCGGTAAGGCTCTGCCCATTGGCCGCGCCGAGGAGCTGCGGCTGGCAACCGTGCGCCTCACCGACGACGCGCACGGTGTACGACCCGGCCGCGTCCGGCGAGAGCGTGAACACGGCGACGCCCTTGGCGTTCGTGGTCGCGGTCATCCGCACGCCGTTGCCGGACAGGATCACCTTGCGCTTCGCGAACGGCTTGCCGGCGAGCGTCACCGTCGCGATCACGCGATTCGATCGGCCGACCTGCACCGTCGTGGGCGACAGCTCCGTGTGAGCGCAGAACACCACGCCCGCGTCGATCGTCGGGTCGATGTACGAGGCCCGCAGCTTGGCATTCGTGTTCTTGACCGTGTTGCCCTTGACCTCGGCGTAGACCTCGAACACCGGCGTGATGCCGATCTGCGGGTTCGCCTTCGTCGGGATCGGGTTCGAGTCGCGGGCGTCCTTCTGCTTCGACGTCTTGGTGAACGTCATGCCGGCCGGAATCTGGAACTGGACCTTGTACTTGCCGGGCTCCAGCGCGTCGAAGACGTAGTAGCCGCGCGCGTTGGTCGTCTTCGTCGCAACGGTCTTGCCATCGGCGTCTCGTGCCCGCTTGCCCGTCGTGGTCAGCAGCGTGACCGTCACGCCGGGCAGCGCCTGCTCGCCCTGCACTCCGTCGCGATTGACGTCGACCCACGTGTAGTCGCCCACGGCGACGAGAGCGTTCGCCTCGCGCGTGGTCGCGCTCGCGGAGGCCGCACCGGCATCGACTGCCTTGATGACGCCAGCGTCGATGGTGAGGTTCGCGAAGCTCGCGTTCGGCTTGGTGACCGCGGTCGTATCTCCACTCGAGGACGCCAGGATCTGGAACGGACCGGTCACGCCAATCAGCGGATTGTCCGTCGGCACCGGCTTGGACTCCCGCTCAGATGGTCCGACGGTGGGCGTCGTGAACGCGTACCCACTCGGCAGCGTGAAGCGCGCGGTGTAGGTGTACGGCAGGAGATTGCCGACGAAGTAGTACCCATGGACGTCGGTCGTAACCGGTGCCACCGCGTTGCCGTCGGCATCCTTCGCGATTGTCCCGTCGGTGTTGAGCAGCTGGACTTCGACGCCCTCGAGTGGCGGCTCGTCCGCGTCCTGCAGGCCATCCTTGTTCGTGTCGATCCAGGTGTAGTCCCCCATCCCGACGACGGCATTCGTGACGAATCCGACATCGAAGGTGTGGTTGTTCTGGCCGGCCGTACGCGCCGGGATGCTGATCGTCGGATTCCCGCCGACGAGCGTGGCCTTCGAGTTCGCGGCGGTGTCCGGACTCGTGGCGTTGGCCGTCGTCAGCGTGTAGCCGTACAGCGGCCCACCGGCGGCGTAGTCCTCGGCCTTATCGAACTTCACGGTGAAGGCCTCACCCGGCTTGAGCCCCCCGCCGACGCTGGCGCCGTCGCCGCCGAGTGACGCGAAGTAGTACGTGCCGTCGGCTCCCGTGATCGCAGTGCCGACGAGCGTGCTGCCGCTGTCGTAGAGATGCACAGTGACGCCGGGAACGGCTGGCTCGTCGGGATCCTGGACACCGTCCTTGTCCGAGTCAAGCCAAACGCGATTGCCGATCTGCACCGGAGCGGCGTCGCAGATCAGCTCGAGATCGCCCAATCCGTTGCCCTTGTAGAAGCTGTATGCCGACCCCGGCAGTCCGGTCGTCCCCGGCGACAGCCGCAGGATCGCGCCACCCGTCATCGCTCCGTCGTCGCGACCTGCGGGACCGCACTGTCCGTTTCCGGTGCGCGCTGGGCACGGGCCGACCGCGCGAATGCCCTGCTGGTAGATGCTGGTGATGTCGTACGTCGTCGACCAGACGACCGGGCTGCCCGGCATCGTGGCGGCACCGCCCTGCCCCGTGTACGGATGCGTGACGTAGGTATCCCCGATGCCGTACGGAATGCCGAAGTACAGAGGGGAATCAGCGCGCTCGGACGAGGTTGCGTTCAACAGGATCTGCGGAACGGTCCCGCCCGTGACGCCGGCACACGTTCCGGCCTGCTCGCGCTCGTACCCTGTGGCCGTCTTGCAGAGTCGAAGCATCTCCGCAGCCGCTGCGACGTTGCAATCCTGCTGCGTCGGCGTCGGATTCGCTACGGAGTTCCATTCAAACCACACGGTGCCGCATGGCTTCACCTGATCGTAGAAGCGGTCACGGAACGCCAATGTGAGATCGCCGTTGTCCATGATTTCGACGTTTGCAAGCATCGGCTTGGGCCTGCCGACGCTCGGGTACGTGGTATTCGGCGCACCGTCATACCAGTTGTTCCACAAGCCGGTCGCTCCCGCGGTCGCGGGACTGAAGTTTGCGCCACCCGCGGACGCACCCTTGACGTAGCCCAATGCAATACCGGCGATCGTCGTGAACGCATATGTACCGCCGGGCATCTGGCGAGTGGCCTCGAGGACGAATGCCGCCGCGTCGGTCCGCCCGGTTACGGAGTTCACGAAGCGGCTCTCGTCGCCCCCGCAGACGCCGCCTACGAGCACTCGATCACCTCGAGTGGCGATCCCCGTTGGGTGCCACGGCCCGATGCACGACACCACGCCGACGTTGCTCGGCACGGGGATCACCGTATCCTCCGCCGTGCCCGCAGTCACCGCGTCGCCGCTGCCGTCGATCGGAATCCGCCAGAGCTTCGGTGCAGCCTGGGTCATCTCCACGGCGAGGATCGCCGAACCATCCGGCGTGACGTCCACGTCGCCCAATCCTGCGCGACCGACGTCGAAGTAGACGCGCGAGTAGCCGGATTGCCCGACCGTGATTTCGCGCCGTCCGTCCTGCGCGAAGGGAGGGTACGACGTGTTCGCCGGCACCACGTCACTGTGAGCCGGCAATGTGCCGCCGAGGTCCACGAACGTCGACGACGTCCCAGCGGCGATATTGACGCGATAGATGGCGTTCTTCGCACCCGCGGGACCGTACGGGCTGTGACGCTTCACATAGGTGCCGAAGTACGCGTTGCCGGTCCGATCGACGCCGACACCGAAGGTCGAACCGATCGTGTTCATCTTGGCGACCGTGGTCACGTCGGAGGCGAGCGGAGTCGTGTCAGACGTCATGGTGACGCCTGCGTCGCTGAACGTCTGCGCGTGGCTGAAGACCGCGGGCAGCTTCACTATCCCCTTTGAATTCGGGAAGGTGGTCATCTCATCCGTCGCCTGCTGCATAAACGTGAACATCATCGGGTTGTTCTGGCAGTACTGCCCGATGTCGACGATGCCGAAATCGACTCCGGTCGACCCCACAGCCACGAAGCGAACGCTGGTGCCGTTCTCCGCGCCCATGAACGACGGCTGGTACCCCATCGGCGTCGCGAACTGCAGTCGCACGAGTCCCGCCGTCGAGGTCGTCAGCACGTACGCGCCATCGGCCTGCGTCGTGGCGGTGCCCACCACCGTGCCCGCGGCATCGTACGCCGTGACGACGACCCCGGCGGCTGCCGTGTCGGTCGCCTTGACGGTCGTGCCCGAGACGAACGCGCCGACGTCCTTCGCCCCGTTCGAGTTGTAGTCCAGGTACGCGGTGCCCGTGATGGTGCCGGCCGAGGCGATCGACGGCACGCCGAGCACCAACCCGAACGCCATGAGGACCATGCACATCGGCAGACGGAGGCGGCGAGGGTCAGGGTGACGTCGCATGAGGTGCGTAGTACCCGACCACCAAATCCAACGTCAATGCTCAACCGACGACCGAAATCACAGTCGTAGCACCGTGCTTGGCTCTACCTCACACGGTCCGCGGACGTGAGGGTCAGTCACGCGTCAATATCTGGTACAGGTGTTCCGCTCTCGGCCCCGCGGTTACGCACACCACGAGGCATCGGCGAGCGCACGAGCCCGCGCGAGCGACACGGCAGGTACGCCCTCTGCCGCGATCGTCACGTGCCCGAGTTTCCGGCCCGGACGGGGCGCCTTGCCGTAGCGATGCACGTGCGCGCCGGGTACCGCGAGCAGGTCAGCGAGCGGTGGCTCCGCGCCGACGATGTTGACCATCGCGGAGACACCGCGCGGCGACGGATCGCCGAGCGGCAGGCCGAGCACGGCACGGACGTGGTTCTCAAACTGGCTGGTCACCGCACCCTCGATCGACCAGTGGCCCGAGTTGTGCACGCGCGGCGCGATCTCGTTGGCGACGATGCCCTCGTCGGTCTCGAACAGCTCGACGCAGAGCACGCCGACGTGCCCCAGCGCCTCCGCCACCGCGATCGCCGCGGCCTCGGCCTGCTCCTCCACCGTCGGGTTTAGATCAGGCGCCGGCGCCTGGGTCGCGAAGAGGATGCCATCGCGATGCTCGTTCTCGACCGGCGGATAGACCGCCGTCGAGCCGTCGGCACCACGAGCCACCACGACGCTGAGCTCGCGGGAGAATTCGACGAGTCCCTCGTAGATGAGATCGGTAGCGCCGAGCTCTGCGATTGCAGCAGGTAGGTCGTTGGCCGTCCGCACGCGCACCTGGCCCTTGCCGTCGTAGCCGAGGTGGCGCGTCTTGAGGATGCCGGGAGTGCCGACCTGCTCGAGTGCGGCCGCAGCGTCGTTAGGTCCGTCGATCAGCACGTACGGCGCGACGGCGATGCCGAGGCCGGCCAGCAGCTCCTTCTCGCGCGCGCGGTCCTGCGTCACCTCGAGCGAGGCAGGCGATGGCAGCACCGGGACGCCGCGCTCGGCGAGGCGCGCGACCGCCGCGGCGGGGACGTTCTCGAACTCGTACGTGACCACATCGGCGCCAGCGCCGACGCGGTCGAGGCCGTCGGGATCGTCATACGCCGAGCAGACGAGCTCGGCGATACGCCCGGCCGCGCAATCGGGCGACGGATCGAGCACGCGGACGTCGATGCCGAGCGGCTCCGCCGCGAGCGCGAGCATCCAGGCCAGCTGGCCGCCACCGAGGATCGCCAGGCGCATCTAGGCCTCGCGCGGATCGGGGCCGGCGAGGACGTCGGCGGTCTGCTTGGCGCGGTACGCGCGCACGGCGTCCATGATCTCGGGGCGCTGGGCGCCGCCGACGATCGAGGCGGCGAGCAGACCGGCGTTGATCGCCCCCGCCCGGCCGATGGCGAGCGTGCCGACCGGGATGCCCGCGGGCATCTGCGCGATCGAGAGCAGGGAGTCGAGGCCCTTCAGCGCCTTGGACTCGACAGGCACGCCGAGCACGGGCAGCGGCGTCTTCGACGCGCACATGCCGGGCAGGTGGGCGGCACCGCCGGCGCCCGCGATGATCACCTCGAGGCCGCGGCCCTCCGCCGCCTCGGCGTACGCGAATAGCTTGTCGGGCGTGCGGTGGGCGGAGACGACCTCGGCCTCGTGCGGCACGCCGAGCGCATCGAGCGTCTCGCACGCGTGGCGCATGGTCTCCCAGTCGGACTTCGAGCCCATGATGACGCCGACGATCGGATCGTTCATGCAGCCACCCTACCCCGCGAGCTCCCGTGCCTTGACGCGCAGGGCGGCGGCCGCCTGCTGATCCGCGGCAATGACCTCCTCGGCCCAGCGACGCACCTCGGCGCTGCGCGCCGCGACGTCGTCGCACATCGCGCGCACCTGGTCGGCGTCGGACGATCCGGTCTGCGGGCGCAGCGCCGCACAGGCTGCGGGGTCGAGCGCCGCGGCCAGCTCGGCCTCGTCGACCACGATCTCGGCGCCGGCGACCTCGTTGGCCGCAGCGGCGATGCGCGCGGCGTCGATCTCGCCGCCATGCTCGACCTGGTCGCGCACGACGCGACCGATCACGTGATGCGCGGTGCGGTAGTCGAGCGCCGTGGTCTGCGCGAGCATGTCGGCGACGTCAGCGGCGGTGACGAACGCCTCGCGGGCGCTCTGCTCCATGCGGTCGGCGTGGACGGTCATCCCCGCGGCGACGGCGGCGGCCAGCTGCGCGCTGCGCTCGGCCTCGTCGAGGGAGCGCGGGATCAGGCCGTTGAGAAGGTGGAAATGGTCGGTGCGCGCCGCGCCCGTGTGCATCGTGGTGAGCGCGGCGGTGAGATCGCCCGTCGCCTGGCCCGCCCACGTGCGCAGCACGGCGAGGGCGTACGGGTTCTTCGTCTGCGGCATCAGCGCCGAGACGCGGCTGTGGGCGTCGTCGAGCTCGACCCAGCCGAACTCCTGGCTGCACCAGATCTCGAGGTCCTGGGCGAACTGGCTGATCGACGTCGCGCCGATCGCGAAGCCGCTGAGGACGACGAGAAACGGATCGGACTGCCACATCGCGTCCTTGGCGTGCACCTCCACGCGGCCGTGGCCGAGGAGGTCGGCGAGGCGCTCGCGGTCGAGCGGCCAGCGCGAGCCAGCGCTGCCCCCAACGCCCGCCACGCTGCCGGCGAAGTCGCCCTGCACGCGGCGGTAGCGCTCGGCGCTGCGCAGCACCGGGTACGCCCACGTCAGGAGCAGGTGGCCCGCCGTGGTCGGCTGGGCGGGCTGCAGGTAGGTGTAGTCGGCGGCGAGCGAGCCGGCCAGCGGACGCGCCTGCGCGGCGAGCGCGGCGCTGAAGTCGCTGAAGGCCGCCGCGTTGCGGGCCATGCCCTCGGCGACGATCAGCCGCAGCGCCACGCGAAACGGCTCGCGGCGGGGCCGTCCCGCGCTGAGCCAGCCGGCGGCGCTCGGGCCGACGCGCGCGGTCAGCTCCTTCTCGCGGTTCTGGAAGGCGTCGCCCACCGCTGGATCCCATGGAAACTCGTCGGCGGGGATGGCATCGAGCTCGAGCAGGCCGCGCAGAAGCTCCGCACCGCGCGCGCGATCGAGCCCGCCGCCCTCGATCAGCGCGATGGCATGCGCGAGGTCGGAACGCGACAGCGCATCGGCGAGCGCGGGACCCGCGGCCGCCTCGGCACCGTAGCCCGCGCGGACAAGCTCGGCC
>JBPCSK010000010.1:0-4441 GCA_051007275.1 Gaiellales bacterium
CGTCGCCGACCAGCAGGACCGAGAGGTCCGCCGACGCGACGGCAGCACGAACTCCCTCGACCACAGACAGCGGCGCGGTATCGCCGCCCATCGCGTCTACCGCGATGACGACGCCCACGGCCTACGCCAGGGGAGCGTTATCGACGATGTACCGCTTGCCGCGGTACGTCCCGCAGCTCGGGCACACGCGATGCGACAGCTTCGGTGCGGAGCACACGGAGCAGGTCGCGACCGACGGGGACGCGATCTTGTGCGTTGCGCGACGCTTGTCGCGACGGGCCTTGGAGGTTTTCCGCTTCGGGACTGCCATAACGCGGAGCAGACTAGCGAACCCGACGCGCGGGCGGCGTCACTACCCCTCGGGGGCGTCGTCGACCAGCTGCTGGAGGGCGCCCCAGCGGCTGTCGGGCTCGGGCGGCGGGCACTGGCACGTGTCCGTATTGAGGTCGGTCCCGCACGACGGACACAGCCCCTTGCAGTCCTCCTTGCAGAGGATCTTGTGCGGCATCGAGAGCACGATCGCGTCGGCCGCCCACGACCCCGCATCGAGCTCCTCGCCCTGCAGGTAATCGCAGACCTCCTCCGCCTCGAGACCGGGCTCGGGATGGTCCGCCTGGTACTCGCGCGCGTCGATCTGCACCGGCACGGAGGCCGGCTCGAGACAGCGGTGGCACGGCCCCGTGATCGTCGTCTGCAGGCGCAGGCGGAAGAGGAGCCCCGACAGCGTTCGCGTGACGTCGAGGCGCGCAATCGGAGGCGACAGCGGCCCGTTGTACTCGACGCCGCCCAGCTCCAGGCGCGGCACGGCAACCGGCACCTCGATCGAGCGCTCAGCACCCGGCTCGAGCCGGAGCTGCGAGAGATCGATCATGGCCGGAGCCGCCGCCCCGGGATCAGGTCGTGATCTCGGTGAACTGCGCAGAGCCGCCCGACGTGCGCTCCGGCGAGGCGCTGGCGAGCTGGCCGCGACCACGCTGCACAGCGCCGAGGAACTTGCCGAGGTTGCTCTCGAGCGTGCCGAGGATCTCGTCGGCGTAGTCCTCTGCGCCGAGCCGGATCTCGCGCTCGCGATTGCGCGCGTTCTCGAGGATCTCCTGCGCCTGGCGCTCCGCCAGTCGCACGACCTCCTGCTGCGACGCCTCGCGCTGGGCGATCTCGCGAGCCTCGACGACGATGCGCTCGGACTCGCGCTTGGCCTCGCCGAGCATCTCCTGGCGCTCCTTCACGATCCAGCGCGCCTGCTTGATCTCGTCGGGGATCGTCGCGCGCATCTGGTCGAGGATCTCCCAGATCTCCTCGCGATCGATGCGGACCTGATCCGTCAGCGGGACGGCTTTGGCGTTGTGGACCAGCTCGTCGAGCTTGTCAATGAGAACGAGGACATCCATGAAGACTCCTTCACATGCTACGTGACGTCGGATGGTCGTCGAACCAGCGGACGACACACGGTGGAACGAGATTCTCGACGGATCCGCCGAACGCGGCGATCTCGCGGACGCCGCTCGACGAGACGAACGAGAGCGGGCCCGAGGCGGCCAGATAGACCGTCTCGATCTCCGCTGCGAGGTGGTGATTGAGCTGCTGCATCTGAAATTCCCACTCGAAGTCGGAGACGGCGCGGAGCCCCTTGACCAGCGCGCACGCGCCCTTGGCCCGCGCGAACTCGACAACGAGATCCGTGAACGTCTCCACGCTCACGTTCGGCACATCTGTCAGTGATTCTTGCAGGAGCGCCACGCGTTCGTCGGCCGGGATCAGCGGCTCCTTGTGCTTCGGGCGCCGCACCACACCGACGACGACGTGGTCGAACAGCGTCGACGCGCGCTTGATGATGTCGACATGCCCGTAGGTGACGGGGTCGTACGACCCCGGGCAGATGGCGATGCGCTGACTCATGCAGGCCCAAGGATGACGATCCGGGCGGCTGCTATGCGGCGGTTGTAACGCTCGATGAGTCCGGAAACCGCGATTTCGTCGCTCGCGGCGGTCTCGAGGACGATCCGTCCGTCGGGCGCCAGCACCCGCGGCAGCAGGTCGGCGAGGGTGGGAGCCAGCTTTCCAACGGACTCATACGGGGGGTCGACGATGATCAGATCGAACGTATCCCCCGCCTCGGCGAGCCGCTTCAGCACCGTCATCGCGTTGCCCTTCTCGACGGTGCACTGGTCGCGCTCGCCGAGCTGCTCGACGTTCTCGCGAATCGCCGCCAGCGCCTGTGCGTCGCGTTCGACGAAGCGGACGTGCGTCGCGCCACGCGAGAGCGCCTCCAGCCCCATCGCACCGGAGCCGGCGAAGAGATCGAGCACGCGCGCGCCCACCACCATGCCGCCGAGCGACGCGAAGATCGCCTCGCGCGCCCGATCCGAGGTCGGCCGGACGCCCTTCCCCGGCGGAACGACGAGGCGCCTCGAACGGTGCTGCCCGGCAACGATGCGCATCCCGAGAGCGTACCGGCCGCCATCAAGTTCGGAATGGGGTCAGACCCCATTCCGAACTTGACCGATCCGACTCCCTCTAGGGGTCCAGCTTCCGATTGGGGTCTGACCCCAATCGGAAGTTGATGGCGATCTGGCGCGGCGGAGGGCCGCGATCAGGTCGCCGAAGCGGTCCTCGGCGGCCTGCTCGAGGATCGGGTCGCCGCCCTCGCGGAGGAGGCGCGCCGCGTCGTCGCGGGCACGGTCGAGGAGGCGGCGATCGCTGTGGAGGCGGGCGTATCGCAGGTCGGTGCGGCCGCTCTGGGCCTCCCCGAGCAGGCGTCCCTCGCCACGCATCTCGAGATCGATCTCGGCGAGGGCGAAGCCGCTCGAGTGCTTGACCAGGGCGTCGGTGCGGGCGCGACCCTCCGGCGTGGGCTCGCCCGAGGTGTAGAGCAGGCAGAACGACTGCTCCTGGCCACGGCCGACGCGGCCGCGCAGCTGGTGCAGCTGGGCGAGGCCGAAGCGATCCGCGTCCTCGACCACCATCACGGAGGCATTCGGGACGTCGACGCCGACCTCGATCACCGTCGTGGCGACGAGGACGTCGACCTTGCCCGCCGCGAAGTCGGCCATCACCCGCTGGCGGTCGGCGGCCGGCAGCTGCCCGTGCACGCACGCCACGCGGAGCTCGCTAAGTGGCCCCATCGCGAGCCGCGCAGCCTCCTCCTCGGCGGCACGCGCCTCGACCTCCGGGTTCTCCTCCACGAGCGCGCACACCACGTACGCCTGGCGACCCGCCCGCACCTGCTCGACGATCCAGCGGTAGCCGTCCTCGCGCTTGGCCTCGGGGACCACGCTCGTCTTGATCTCCTTGCGCCCGGGCGGCAGCTCGTCGATCACGCTCAGATCGAGGTCGCCGAAGGCCGTCAGCGCCAGCGAGCGCGGAATCGGCGTGGCCGTCATGTGCAGCACGTGCGGCACGGGGCCGTCCGACTTGGCGAGCTTGGCGCGCTGGGCGACGCCGAAGCGATGCTGCTCGTCGACGACCAGCACGCGCAGATCGGGGAACTCCGTGTGCAGCAGCGCATGCGTGCCGATGGCGATCAGCGGCTGGCCGGCCGCGATGCGGGCACGCCGCGCGCGTCGCTCCTTCTCCGGCACGTCGCCCGAGAGGTACGCGATCTCGATGCCGAGCGGCTCGAGCAGGCGCTCGGCGCCGCGCAGGTGCTGGAGCGCGAGCACCTCGGTTGGCGCCATCAGCGCGCCCTGCCCCCCGGCCTCCACGGCACGCACCAGCGCGGCGAACGCGACCGCGGTCTTGCCCGAGCCGACGTCGCCCTCGAGCAGGCGCTGCATCGGCTGGTCCGAGTCGAGATCGCGCTCGATCGCCTCGAGCGCGCGCGCCTGCGCATCCGTGAACGCAAACGGCAGGACCTCGCGGTACCTCGCCGACAGCGTTCCCGGCACGCCCAGCGCACTCGCTCCGGCCCGGTCGTCGGCCTCGCGGCGATGCCGCAGCAACGCGAGCTGCAGGAGCAGCAGCTCCTCGTACGCCAGGCGCCGGCGCGCGGACTGGAACGCGTTGCGGGTGCGCGGCTGATGCCCGGCCTTCAGCGCGTCGCGGCGCAGCGGCAGCCGATGGCGCAGGCGCAGGTCGACCGGCACGGGGTCCGGCACGCCGTCGATCAGGTCCGTCAGCGCCTCGGCAACGAGGCCGCGCAGCACCCCCGTCGAGATCTGACTCGACGCGTGATACACCGGAATCAGCCCCGGCCCGACCTGCACGCCGTCGGGATCGTCGAGCACCTCGTGGCTCCGCACCGTCAGCTCGGCGCCGCGCGCGCCGATCTTGAGCGCACCGCGCGCGACGAGCCGCGTGCCGGGCTCCAGGGTGCGCGCGAGATGGCGCTGGTTGAACCACGTCAGCGCCAGCTCGCCCGTGTCGTCGGAGAGGCGCGTCTGCAGGATGCGCAGCCCGCGGCGGCGCGTCGGGCGCTCGGTGATCGAGCCGATCCGGCCGATCA
>JBPCSK010000011.1:0-4159 GCA_051007275.1 Gaiellales bacterium
GGGCACCGGAAGTGCGCACTGGGCACGTACGCCGGCGGTGGATCCCGTTCGGGCGTACGTGCCCAGTGCGCACGTCTGACGCCCGCCTTACAGGCGTACGTCATTCGTACGCACTGCTCACGCCCGCCAACGCCCGCCAACGCCCGAACCTGCACACCGGAGCCGGTCGATGGCCAGCGGCGAGACTCCTCGACGTTCGGATGGGATCAGAGGCGGAAGGGCTACAGCGAATAGCCGGCCAGCGGCAGGTTGAGCCGCGCGCTGGGCGTCAGCGGGGTCGGCCAGTCGCCGACCGGGAAGACCCCCAGCCCGATCACCTCGGGCAGCATCAGCCCGAACGGGCCGTCGGATCGCAGCCGGAAGATGCCCGCCATCTCCGTCTCGTCGCCGAGCTCGTTGAGGAACGTGCCCACATGCTCGGGCGGCGAACCCTCGTAGCCGAGCTCCTCCCGCAGCTCGCGCACCACCGCCTCGAGGTAGGTCTCCTCGCCGTCGACGTGGCCCGAGCACGCGAGATCCCACCAGCCCGGCGAGGAGTCCTTGCGCAGCGAGCGGCGCTGGAAGAGCATGCCCTCCGACGTCTCGACGATCACGCTGACCGAGCGGTGGATGAGCGTCGCGTCCGCATGGCACTCGGCGCGCGTGCGATACCCGAGCACGTTGTCGTCGCGATCGACGACGCAGAACACCTCGTCCTGGCGCTGCACGGGGGCCGGATCCATGGGGCATATCGTATGACGCGATGGCCAAGGTGCTCTCCGTCGTGGGCAACCGCCCGCAGTACGTCAAAGCCGCTCCGCTCTGCGTGGCGCTCGCCGCGCATGCCGACGTCGTCGGCGTCGACACCGGGCAGCACTACGACCCCGAGCTGTCGCAGGTCTTCTACGACGAGCTCGGCATCGCACCGCCCGCCCACCGGCTGGAGGTCGGCTCGGGCTCGCACGCGGCGATGACCGCGCGGATCCTCGAGCGCATCGAGCCCGTGCTCGTCGCCGAGCGGCCCGACTGGTGCGTGGTCTACGGCGACACCAACTCCACGATCGCCGCCGCGCTCGCCGCGGCCAAGCTCGGCATCCCGATCGCGCACGTCGAGGCCGGACTGCGCTCGTTCGACCGCACGATGCCCGAGGAGCTCAATCGCGTGCTGACCGACGCCATCTCGACGGTCCTGCTCGCCCCGTCACAGACCGGCGCCGACAACCTCGCCAACGAGGGCATCACTGCCGGCGTGCACGTGGTCGGCGACGTGATGGCCGACGCCGCGCGGCTGTTCGGCCCGATCGCCGAGCGCTCCGACGCGCTCGCCGAGCTCGGACTCGAGCCGGGCGGCTACGCGCTTGCGACCATCCACCGCGAGGCCAACACGCGCCCGCCGGCGCTCGGCCGCCTCGTCGAGGCGCTCAGCGCCCTGGACTGCGACGTGGTGCTGCCGATCCACCCGCGCACCGCCGCCGCCCTCGACCGTGAGGGGCTGGCCTTCGGCGGCCGCGTCCGCGTCGTGCCCCCCGCGCCGTACCTGGGCTTCACCGCCCTGCTGCGCGGGGCGCGCGTGCTCGTGACGGACTCCGGCGGCGCGCAGAAGGAGGCCTGGTTCCACGAGGTCCCGTGCGTCACGCTCCGCGATCGCACCGAGTGGGTCGAGACCGTCGAGGCCGGCGGCAACGTGCTCGTCGGCGACGACGCCGCGGCGATCGTCACGGCCATCGCACACCCGCCGCAGCCCGTCTCGTGGCCCGCGCTGTACGGCGACGGGCATGCCGCCGAGCGCATCAGCGCCCTGCTGCTCGGCGCCTGACGCGGCATCGCAGGCACCGAGCCGGGTACCATCCGCCACGTGCAGCGCGATGTCGCAGTCGTCGGCGCCGGATACGTCGGCCTTCCCCTCGCCGTCCGCCTCGCAGAGGCAGGGCGCACCGTGGTGTGCCTCGACCCGGCCGCCGACAAGATGGAGCGCCTCAACGCGGGCGACTCGTACATCGAGGATGTCGCCTCCACCGACCTCAAGCGTCTCGTCGATGAGGGCAAGCTCGCCGGCACCACCGACGAGGGCGAGCTGCGCGACGCCGACGCGATCCTGATCTGCGTCCCCACCCCGCTGGCCGAGCACCGCGAGCCCGACCTCGGCGCCGTGCGCGCCGCCACGGCCGCCGTCGCGCGCAACCTCCGCAAGGGCCACGTCGTCGTTCTCGAATCGACCACGTACCCGGGCACCACGCGCGAGGTCCTGCAGCCGATGCTCGAGGAGGGCGGCCTCAAGGCCGGCGCCGACTTCCATCTCGCGATGTCGCCCGAGCGCATCGATCCGGGCCGCACCGACTTCACCGTCCACACGACGCCGAAGGTGATGGGCGGCATCACGCCCGCGTGTGCCGACAAGGCGGCCGCCGTCTACCAGGGCGCCGTCGACACGATCGTGCGCGTGTCCTCGCCGGAGGCCGCCGAGCTCGCCAAGCTCCTCGAGAACATCTTCCGCACGGTCAACATCGCGCTCGTCAACGAGCTCGCGATGCTGTGCGACCGGATGGGCCTCGACGTCTGGGAGGTCGTCGACGCGGCGGCCACGAAGCCGTTCGGCTTCATGCGCTTCGAGCCCGGTCCCGGCCTCGGCGGGCACTGCCTGCCAATCGACCCCTTCTACCTCACGTGGAAGGCCCGCGAGCACGAGTTCTCGACGGAGTTCATCGAGCTGGCCGGCAAGGTCAACGAGAACATGCCGCACTACTGCGTCGACCGCGTGGCGCGCGTGCTCAACGATGCGTCGAAGAGCGTCCGCGGTGCCGACATCCTGATCCTCGGCGTGGCCTACAAGAACGACGTCGGCGACATGCGCGAGTCGCCGGCCCTGCCGATCATCGAGCTCCTGCGCGACCGCGGCGCGAACCTCAGCTACCACGATCCGCACGTCGACGCGATGCCCGACCTCGGCCTCGCGTCCGTCGCCCTTACCGACGCCGCCGTGGCAGCGGCGGACTGCGTCGTGATCGTCACCGGCCACAACGACGTCGACTACGCGATGGTCGTGGACCAGGCCAAGGCCGTGCTCGACCTGCGCAACGCCACGGGCCGTCGCTCGCTCGGAGGCGCGCATGTCCAGCGCCTCTAGCCCCGTCCGCGTCGGCATCGTCGGACTCGGCTACTGGGGTCCCAACCTGGCGCGCGCGCTGGCGTCGACGCCGGGCTGCGAGCTGGCGTACGCCTGCGACCTGGACGAGGGGAACCGCGCCCGCATCGAGGGTCGCTACCCCGGCACCGTCCTGACCGACCGCTTCGACGACCTGCTCGAGGACGACTCGCTCGACGCGATCGTGGTCGCCACCGGCGCGCCCAGCCACCACGCGATCGGCATGCAGGTGCTGCGCGCCGGCAAGCACGCGCTGATCGAGAAGCCGCTGGCCCTGACCGTCGCCGACGCGCGCGAGCTCGTCGAGACCGCCGACGCGGGCGGACGCGTGCTGATGGTCGGCCACCTGCTGCGCTTCCACCCCGTCTTCCAGCAGCTCCAGGCCACCGCCGAGTCCGGCGCCCTCGGTCGCATGCTCTACCTGTACACGAACCGCCTCAACTTCGGCAAGGTCCGCGCCGACGAGAACGCGCTGTGGAGCCTCGCGCCGCACGACATCTCGCTCGCGCTGGCGCTGGCCGGCGAGCGCCCCGAGGAGGTCTCCGCCCGCGGCGAGGCCTTCCTCCGCGAGGGCGTCGAGGACGTCGTATTCGGCTACCTGCACTTCAAGAGCGGGCTCGTCGCGCACCTGCACGTCTCGTGGCTGGATCCGCACAAGAGCCGCAAGCTGACGGTCGTCGGCTCGGAGGGCATGGCCGTCTTCGACGACACCGAGGCCGACCGCAAGCTGACCGTCTACGAGAAGGCGTCGTCGCCGTCGCGCTTCGACACGTGGGGCGAGTTCCAGGCCCTGCGCACCGGCGACGTGAAGATCCCGCAGGTGCCGAACGCCGAGCCGCTCGTCCAGGAGACGAAGGCCTTCATCGATGCGATCGTCGCCGGCAAGGCGACCATCGCGTCCGGCGATGAGGGCCTCGCCGTCGTCGAGGTGCTGACCGCCCTGCAGACCTCGCTCGAGCAGCACGGGGCGCCGATCCGGCTGGACGCCTGATGTCCGGGATCCACCCGACCGCGATCGTCGAGGACGGCGTCGAGCTC
>JBPCSK010000012.1:0-15105 GCA_051007275.1 Gaiellales bacterium
CGCCCTTCTTGATGTGCAGGCAGGTGTCGATGACGGCGTCCGCGTAGCGGCCCAGCTCGTCGGGAGTCATGACGTTCATGCAGGTGACGTTACAGGCTGGCGGGGTCGCGTCGCTGACGACTCCAGTACCATGCAGCCCAGTCGACCACGGAGACAAGGTGACGAAGGAAGAGAAGATCGAAGTCGAGGGCGAGGTGACGGAGTCGCTTACGAACACCATGTTCACCGTCATGCACGATAACGGGCATGAGGTGCTCGGCCACATCTCCGGCCGCATGCGACGCCACTACATCCGCATCCTGCCCGGCGACCGCGTCAAGGTCGAGCTCAGCCCGTACGACCTCACCCGCGGGCGCATCACCTACCGCTACAAGTAGTCGGGTGCCGAGCGGCGCCTGACGGCCGGCCGCTCAGCCAGCGCTACCACTCGGGGATCTCGGCGGGCTCGACCGGCGCAGGTGCCTCCGCGGCGGTCCCGTCGGTCGTCGACTGCGGTGCGGCCTTCGGCTTGGCCCTGGCACGCGGCTTCGGCTTGCTGCGGCTGCGACCGCGCTTGGGCGCGAGGCCATCGGTCGAGAACGTCGCGTCGTCGGCGTCGTCGATCACGACGCGACGCATGCCCGAGGCGGTGAACTCCACGACCGGCTCGGCTGGCACCTCGACCGCGACCTCCTCGACCGCGGTGGGCTCCGCCGTCTTGGCCTTGCGTCGACGCTTGGGCTTCGGCGGGTCCTCGTCGACTGCGTCCTGCGTGCCCACGTCCTCGCTCGACGGCGCGGAGGTCTCGACCACAGGCCCATCCTCGGCCGGCGTCTCGTCGGCGACCTTGCGACGACGCGTGCGCTTCTTCGGCGCGGGCGACTCGCTCGCCGCCTCGTCGGACGGTTCCGTTGTCACCTGCTGATCGCCGGCAGGCTGCTCCTCGGCCTCGACGAAGGTGTCCTCCCCGCTCGGCGGGACGACGACCGCCTCACCGCTCTCGTCGAGCTGCGGCTCGCCGTTGCCCTTCTTCTTGCGACGGCGCCGGCGACGCTTCTTGGGCTCCTCGTGCGCGGCCTCATTGGGCAGCGCCCCGATCGCGGAGGGCAGCGCCGAGCCGGACAGCGCCGCGGCACTGACCCGCGACCGCGTCGGGCGCTTGACGCCGCGCGGGAGCGGGACGTTCGAGCCGAGAGCCGCCGCGAGCGCGCGTGGGTCGGCCGACATGCGAATGCTGGCGTCATCGAGCACGCGCTCGGCAGCGGGGTCCGTCGTGCGGATGCAGGCGAGGATCGCGGCACCGACGTCGAGCGGTTGCTCCTCGGCGATCGCGACGACCGCCTTGGCCTGGGCACGAGCCTCCTCCCCGGTCTTGCCGGCGAGGCTGCGTACGAGCTCGCGGCCATTCTCGAGCGCGGTGGTGACACGGCGCTGCTGCGCGTCGTGCGAGGCGCCGGCCAGACGCCAGGCCCAGGCCGTGACGTAGTGGTCGGAGGCCTCCCCGAAGCCATCGCCGAGGGCGAGCAGCAGCGTGCGGGCGCCCTGCTGGCGGTCCTGCCGCCAGGTCGGGGCGCGCTCGACGAGCCGGACGGCCTGCTCGAACAGGTTCGTGCCCGGACCGCTCTGCGCAAGATCGCGCAGCGCCTCGAGGCGCAGCTGGCGGTGCCGGTTCTCGGCCGCGCACTTGGCGAAGAACACCATGCGCGCCTCGCGCGGCACGGCGACGAGCACGCGCGCCAGCTTCTCGAGGTCCTTCGGCTGCGCGCGCTCGGCGGCGTGTGCGGCCCACAGCTCCTGCTCGTCGAGCGGCAGGCGGTCGACGGCGACGGTCTTCCAGTTGTCGCGGATCACCTGCGCGCGACGCGCGGGATCGGGCGTGACGGGCACGACCCACGGCGCCTCGCGCACGAGGGCCTTGGGCAAGCGACGCCAGCGGCGGCGCACGCGCGGCGGCCGCGGCGTGACGAGCGCGCCCGGCTGGAACGTGTCGACGTCGAGCAGCGAGTGCAGCGTGATCGTGCGATCGGTGTGCGGTGCCGCGGCCTCGGCGAAGTCGACGACGACGCCGGACTCCTTGCGGCGGTGCAGGCGCATGACACGGCCGACGCGCTGCTGGTACACGCGACGGCTGGCCGTCGGTGCGAGATGCATGCAGACGGTGGCGCGCGGGGCGTTCCACCCCTCGGCGAGCAGCTGCGCGTTGACGAGCACGTTGACCTCGCCGCGCTCGTAGGCGGCCAGCGTCTCGGCGAGCTCGCGTGGCGGCGTGCGGCCGGAGACCGCCTCGGCCTTGAGCCCGATCGCGCGCATGGCGGCGGCGACCCGACCCGCATGATCGACGCCAGCGGCGTACACGATGCCCGGGCGCTGGCCGAACATGTCGAGGTAGTACATCGCGGCCGCCATGTTGACGGCGTCGTGGTCGAGCGCGTCGGCGAGCTCCTGCTGGTCGTAGTCGCCGCCGACGAGGCGCACGCGCTTGAGCGAGGCGCCCGGCGGGACCCGCACTGCGCGCAGCGGCGCGACGACGCCGCTGAGCACGGCCTCGCCGAGCGGGAAGTCGGCGATCTCGGCCGGGAAGACGTCGCCGACGTGCTTCTGCAGGAGCTCGTCGGTGGCGGTCATGCCGATGTACGTCGGCGTGTCCAGACGGCGGATCGCGGCGGAGGTGCGATCGCCGAGCGCGGTGTGCGCCTCGTCGCAGAGGATCACGCCGTAGGTGTCGCGACTCAGGCGATCGGCGTTCTTGATGAACCACGCGTACGTCTCGATCGAGATCGGCGGCACGACGGGCGGGCGCGCCACGCCGAGCACAGGCTCCTTGATGCGGTGCCCGTAGCCCTGCTCCTTGAGATCGCGCTTGAACTGGTCGACCAGCAGGCGACGGTGCGTGAGGATCAGCACGCCGGTGATGCGTGCGGCGTCGACGAACGCCGCGGCGGCGACGGTCTTGCCCGACGCCGTCGGATGCTTGAAGCGATAGCGGCGCACCGCGCCGGGGTCGGCGGCCTCATGCTCGCCCGTGGCGTCCTCGTCGTCCTCGTCCTCATCCTCGTCCTCGTCCTCATCGGCGCCGGCCAGCACCACGCGGGCGACCGGCTCCTCGTCGACGAGCGGCGGCAGCTCGACGGCCTCGCTCTCGTCGTCGTCCTCGAAGACGAGTTCCTCGTCCTCGGCGTCGTCGTCGCCGCCGGTGTCGCCGACCACGGCCTGCGACTCGTCGGCCAGCCGCGGCGCGGCATCGTCGAGGTCGGCCTCGGCGGCCTCGTCGGCCTCCTGGCGCTCGTAGTCGCCGATCACGGCGGCGAGCATGCCCGCCAGCGCATCGACCTGATGGGCGCGGAGCGGCAGGCCCGAGGCGAGGTGCGGCTCGTCGGCGCCGAGCATGCGCTCGAGGCCGAGCGGCAGCGCGTAGCGGCGGCGGTACTCGGGCGACGGCGCCTTCAGCCCCTGCGCCATCTCCTCGACCGCGTCGAGGTAGGCGCCGGCCCAGACGGAGCCGCGGCGCAGCTCGACGGGCTCGCCCTCGGCGACGATGCGCTCGCCGATCCAGCGCTGCACGTCGTCGAACGACGGGGTCCCCGTCGTGTCCACGAACTCCGCGCTGATCGCCGCATCACCGGCTTCGAGCATCCATGCCTCCAACCGCCTCCCAGCGCGGGCACGACCGACGGTCGGCTGCTGGATCGCGGATCCTCGGTGCCCGACGGCACCGAACTGACGAGAACTGTAGCGCAGGCGTCCCGCAGGCCGCCTCACTGCAGGCGCCCCGCGGTGCCCCGGATCACGCCGGGTGCTACCCTCAGCGCATGCGATTCGCCTTCCACGGAGAGGTCTCCGACACCCTTGCGTCCTTCGCCGACCGGCTCAGCGCCGCCCTTGAGGCACGCGGGTACGAGAAGACGGATGACCTCGCCACGGCGAATCTCGTCTGCAACTTCGTGAACCGCGACAACGTGCGCCCGTACCGCCGCGAGAACAAGACCACGTTCTGCGCCGCGATCTACGAGGGTGCGGCACCGCCGGCCGACTTCAAGGAGGCGATCAGCGACTACTACCCCGTTCTGGTCCGCGCCCTCTCGAACGTCTCCGTCCGCGTCGTCCCCGGCACCGAGGCGCGCTTCGGCACGATGGAGCAGGGAAACTACGCGATCGCCGACGACGGCACCGACGCGTTCTACGCGAACGTCGCCGAGCGCCTCGCACCGCTGGCCGAGAGCCACCTCGTGATCGACAACATCTGGAACCCGGACCTCGAGCCCGAGCTGTGGGACGGCGACGAGGTGACGGAGAGCCTGACGGCCGCCGGTCAGCGCCTCGACGCGCTCGACCTCCTGCCCGCGCCGTTCCCGATCCAGGACTACCTCGAGAAGCGCGACCTCGAGCACGTCATGCGCCTGTACTCGATTGGCGGCCTCTCCTACGGCAACCTGTCGGCCCGCAAGGACGACACCCGCTTCTGGATGAGCGCCTCCGGCGTCGACAAGTCGAATCTGCAGGAGATCGGTCGCGACATGCTGCTGGTCACCGACTACGACGCCGCCGCGCAGGCCATGGTGATGAGCGTGCCACCGGGCATCGAGCCCCGGCGCGTGTCGGTCGACGCGATCGAGCACTTCAAGATCTACCGCGAGCATCCGAGCGTCGGCGCGATCATCCACGTCCACGCCTGGGTGGACGGCGTCGACGCCACGGAGATCAACTACCCGTGCGGCACGGCCGAGCTGGCCGAGGCCGTCGCCGACCTCGTGCGCGTGCAGCCCGATCCGGGCCACGCCATCATCGGCCTCAAGAACCACGGTCTGACGATCACGGGCGAGTCGCTCGAGGAGATCTTCGACCGGGTCGAGCCGCATATCCTGCGGCAGATCCCGATGTCGTAGTAGCCGCGCGGCCCGCCGCGCCACGAGAGGTCAGAAGAACGACAGCCCGAAGAAGATCGCGCTGATCATGATCGCGCTTGAGATCACGACGATCAGGCGCATCATCGGCCCTGGCAGTCCGTAGACGCGCGCGAGGATCAGCGTGTGGAACGCGGCCGGCATCGCAATGGACAGGTAGTAGACCGTCGGGATCTGAATGCCCGACACGAGGTGGATGCCAAACAGCACCGACGGCGCGATCGCCAGGCGCAGGAGGATCGGGCCGGCCGCGCGCCAGATGTCGTGGATGTCGTGGGAGACGCGGTCGAGCGGGAGCGCGAGCCCGAGCTCGAGGAAGCCGATCGGGCCCATCAGGAACACGACCCAGTCGGTCGGGCGCGCGACGTAGTGCTCGATGTCGAAGCCGGCGACGCGCAGGATGACGGCGATCACCGCGAAGACCAGCGGCACGTTCACGATCTGCCGGGCGATGCCGCGGACGCCGCGCGGGCGCGTGCCGTTGCCGTAGTGCGCGGCGATCGTCGTGGAGACCGAGACGATCGGGATCAGGTACATGAACTGCGCGAACAGCACCTGCAGCGCAAGCCCCGCCGGCCCGAACACGGCGTTGATCACGGGGTAGCCGAGCGTGACGGTGTTCGTGAATCCGCTGCCGAGCGCCAGCACGCCCTGCTCGCCGCGATCGCGTGCCGCGGCGCGGGCGTAGAGCAGGCCGAGGCCGAGGATCGCGTACGACGCGACGATCACCGCGCCGAGGCCGAGCAGCGTCGTCTCGTCCGCCGGCACCACGGTGTACGCGTAGAGCACGACGACGGGCGCGAAGAAGTGGAAGTAGAAGTTGAAGATGCGCTTGTTCCACGGCGCGGCCGTGTGCGGCGATCGCCACTGCCACGCCATGCCCACGGCGAAGGCGCTGCCCCAGAGCAGTGCGGTCAGCACGCGCCGGCCCCTGTGACCCTCGTGCGAAACCGGCCGCTGGTGGAGATCAGGTGGTGCATGCCCGCGACATCATCGGGCATCAGTCCCTACTCGTACGACAGCGCCGCCAGCACGTCGAGCTTCGCGGCGCGCCGCGCGGGCTGGATCGCGGCGAGCACGCCGGCCACGATCGACAGCACGAGGAAGATCAGGATCTGGCTCGTCGGGAAGACGAACACGAGGCCATCGCTCTCCAGCCCCTTGCACACCGCCCAGCCGAAGAGGATGCCGAGCAGCACGCCGAGCACGCCGCCGATGATCGACGTGATGACGGCCTCCCAGCGGATCATCGCGCGCAGCTGACGTCGCGTCGTACCGACCGCGCGCAGCATGCCGATCTCACGCGTGCGCTCGAAGATCGACAGCACGAGCGTGTTGACGATGCCGAACAGCGAGATCACGACGCTGAGGGCCAGCAGGGCGTAGAAGATCACGAGGATCGTGTTGACGCCCGAGGCGGCCTGATCCTTCTGCTCCTGGTTCGACTGCACCTGGGCGGTCGGATACTGCTTGAGCGCCTCCTCCACCCCGGCCTGCACCGTCGCAACCTCCGCGCCATCCGCGACGCGCACGAAGACCGTGTTGAGGCCCGTGGCGTTCGACTGCAGGAGCGGCTTGAGCGCCGGCTGGTCCACGACGATGCCGTTGAGGATCGTCGGGTCCGTGTACGTCCCGGCAATGGTGAAGCGCGCCTTGGCCCCGTTGATCGAGAGCACGTCGATCGTGCTGCCGGGCTTGACCTTCAGCTCCTCCGCGATCGTGCTCTCGACGAGCGCCTTATCGGTGCCAAGCGTGCCGAGGAGCGCATCGGAGCCGGTCGCCCAGTCGAAGGCGTAGACGTCGGGCAGCGTCGTCGGGTCGATCCCGATCAGCGCGTACCCGCCCGTGCCGATCTGCACGGCCGTGCCGCCCACGGGCGACGCCGTCCCCACCCCCGCAACCTTCTTGATCGTCGGATATACCCCCGCGGGCAGCGTGCCACCGAAGCCACGCGCGCTGACCGTCAGCTCGCTCTTGAGCGACGAGTCGATAGCGCCGGTGAACGATGCCTTGATGCCGCCGACGAAGATCGTCACGAACACGACGAGGCCGATGCCGATCATCAGCGCCGCGGCGGTGACCGCGGTGCGCGCCGGGTTGCGTGCGGCGTTCTCCGAGGCGATGCGTCCGACGCCGCCGGCGATGGCGCCGATCGGGACGCCGAGGACGGACACGACGGGACGGACGATGTAGCGCGACAGCATCGCGACGGCGAGGAAGATCAGGATCGCGCCGCCCGCGAGCGTCGTGAGTCGCCCTGACGTGCCACCGCCCCCGACCAGCCCGTACGCCATGCCGGCGCCGCCGAGCACGCCGATGATCACCGCGATCACGGGCGTGAGGCGTGCGAAGCGCCCGACCGGCAGCGTCGCGCCCTCGCGCAGCGCGGCGATCGGCGCGATCTTCGTGGCGCGCAGCGCCGGGAAGATCGAGGCCATCACCGTGATCCCGATCCCGACTGCGAGACACACGGCGACGGTCTGCCACGACAGAATCAGGCCCGTCGCGGGCAGCCCGAAGCCCACGGCGGCGAACAGCTTGCCGAGTCCCCACGCCAGGCCGAGACCGAGCACGATGCCCGCCACGGAGGCGATGAGGCCGATCAGGAACGCCTCGCCGATCACGCTCCCCAGGATCTGGCGACGCGACGCGCCGATCGTCCGCAGCATGGCGAACTCCCGCGTGCGCTGGGCGACCGTGATCGAGAAGGTGTTGTAGATGATGAACGCGCCGACCAGGATCGCGACGCCGGCGAAGGCGAGCAGCGCGTAGCGGATGATCCTGCCGATCAGGTCGTTGAGGATGCTCGCCTGC
The DNA here is from genome assembly GCA_051007275.1 of Gaiellales bacterium. Classification (GTDB taxonomy): domain Bacteria; phylum Actinomycetota; class Thermoleophilia; order Gaiellales; family F1-60-MAGs149; genus F1-60-MAGs149. Next base: position 7,695 of record JBPCSK010000012.1, read on the forward strand.
TCGTCCGCGTCCTCACGACCGGTCTGGACGATCAGGTCCTGCTGCGGCAGCGCCGAGCGGATGCGGTCCTTCAGCTCGCCCTGCGACACGCCGTCCTGTGCCTTGACGTAGATGTAGCTCGCCTTGCCCTCGAGCGACCACCACTGCTGCACGTCGGCGAGCGGCGCGAGCACCGTCGTCGAGCCGCCAAGCGACGTGTCGCCGTTGCCGTACTGCAGGATGCCGACGACGGTGACGTCCTTGATGCCGTCCTGCGTGGCGAGCTGCTGCTGCGACCCCAGCTTGACGTTGCCCTTCGCGGCGATCTCCTTGGCGATCGCGACCTCGCCGGAGGTCTCGGGCAGGCGTCCCTCGATCGGCGTGTACGGGTTGAGATCCTGCGGCAGGTTGCTGAAGACGAAGCTCGGCGCCCCGCCTGTCGAGTTGAGCGACTCGCCGTTGGCGATCAGGTAGCCCTCGGACTGGATGAAGGGATCGGCGGTCTTGACGCCCTCGACCTTGCGCACCTGGTCGACGACCGCGGCATTGAGGTAGACGTTCGTCTGCACGTTCTCGAACGGCGGCTTCTGCTTGATCACCACGTCGATCTTGGCGTTGCCCGCCTGGAAGATCTGCACGAACGCGCGGTCGATCTGATCCGTCAGCACGAGGGTGCCGGAGATCATCGTGACGCCGAGCAGGATCGCGATCGCGGTGAGGGCGGAGCGCAGCTTGCGCGTCGCGAGCCCTCGCAGGACGAGCCCGAGCATGCCCTACTCCAGCGTCTTGATCGTGTCGAGGATCTCGCCGGCCGACAGGCGGCCCGCGTCGCGCACGATCTTGCCGTCGCGCAGGAACAGGATGCGGTCGGCGATCGCGGCCGCGCTGGCGTCGTGCGTGACCATGATCACGGTCTGCCCGAACTCGTCGACGGCACGGCGCAGGAGGTCGAGCACCTCGCCGCTCGTCTTGGAGTCGAGATTGCCGGTCGGCTCGTCGCCGAAGATGACGGCGGGCTTCGAGAGGAGGGCGCGCGCCACGGCGACGCGCTGCTGCTGACCACCCGACAGCTCAGCCGGCTTGTGCGTGAGCCGCGTGCCGAGACCGGTCGCATCGACCAGCGTGGCCTCCCACTCCGGGTCCGGCTTCACACCGGCGATCTTCATCGGCAGCTCGATGTTCTCCTTGGCGGTGAGCATCGGCAGCAGGTTGAAGAACTGGAAGACGAAGCCGATCTTGTCGCGGCGCAGCAGCGTGAGCTTCTGGTCGTTGAGGCCGGCGAGCTCAGTGCCATCGACGAGCACGCTGCCGCCCGTCGGCCGGTCGAGGCCGGCGAGAATGTGCATCAGCGTCGACTTGCCCGAGCCCGACGGCCCCATCACCGCGGCGAGCTGGCCCTTCGGGAACGCGACGGAGACGCCGTTGAGGGCGCGCACCTCGGAATCGCCCTCGCCGTAGATCTTCGTCAGGTCGGTCGCGACCACGACGTCGCCGGCGGTCATCGCAGGTGCTGCTTCGGTCTCAGCGCTCACAGGGGGGAACTCCGTCTGATCGGTCGGTCAGTGACGCTTCGCAGGCTAGCGCACGCCGGCCGAGCGACGACGACGGGTTTCGCGCAGCGTGGCTCAGAGCTTGCCGGACGCGGCGAGCGTCACACGGCCCCACAGATCCTCGCCCACCTTGGAGCGACGGATGTAGAGACCCTGCTTCGGCACGAACTCGCCCTCGAGCGCCAGCACGGGGCCGCGCTTGGGGCTCGTCGCGTCGACGTACCAATCGCCGTCGTCCAGCATCTCGCCGGCCTCGGAGAAGATGATGCGCGAGCGCTCGTCCTCCGTCAGCGGCTGGAGCCAGGAGAAGCCGAGCGGGTTGGACAGATCGGGCCCGCCCATTACGACTTCTTGGCGGCCTTCTTGGAGGCCTTCAGCGGGTTCAGCATCTTCTCCTTGGCATCCGCGGGCGCGTCGGCCAGCGGCACCGTGGCCTCGCCGCAGATGTGACCCTTGACGCGGCGCAGGCACGTCTCCGGCACCTGCCAGAGCGAGATCGTACGATGGCCGTGCTTGCAGATGTACACGCGCGCGACCGTCGGACCGTCGTGGACGATCGTGGCGGTGGCGGCGGGAGCGTCGTAGACCTCCGCTGCCTCGCCGGCCTCGGCGGACTCGCCGGCGACCTCGGGGAGGTCGGCCTCGGCGACGACCTCGGCGGGTGCCTCGTCGGCCACGGCCTCGGTCGCGTCAGCGGCGGGAGCCTCGGCCTCAGCCTCGGCGGTTGCCTCGATCTCGGTCTCGGTGCTGTCGTCGGACACGGTGTCGGTCTCCTGCGGGAAATCGGTTCGGGCGGGATCCTATTGGAGGCCGTCCGCGTCGGGGGAGGTTCCCCGATGTGCGTGAAGCATGGCAGCGTTGGCAGCACGCGGCGGCACTCCCCGACCCGCCGGTAATATGCGTCACGTGCCGAACCGCAAGAGCTTCCAGTACGACGTCGAGGTCGCGTGGGACGGGCGCCGCGCCTCCACGCTGAGCGCCGAGGGGCGCCCGTCGATCCTGTCGGGTCCGCCCGCCGACTTCCCGATGGGCGAGCAGGATCGCTGGAGTCCGGAGCACCTGTTTCTGGGCAGCCTGGCGTCCTGCACGATGATCTCCTTCCTCGCGCACGCCGAGCACAAGGGCGTCGACGTGCTCGAGTACGGCTCCGAGATCGGCGGCACCGTCATGCGTCGCGTCGAGGACGGTCGCTACGCCTTCGTCCACGTGCATCAGCGCCCCCGCGTCGTCGTCGCCGCCGGTCAGGCCGAGCAGGCGCGCGAGCTGATTGGCAAGGCCGAGCGCGACTGCTTCATCTCCGCCTCGACGAGCGCGGAGATCCAGAACGACTGGGAGATCAGCGAGCGATGAGCGCGCCGCAGGATCCGGTTCACGGCTCCTACCACGCGTTCTACGGCGTCGTCCGCACGTTCTGCGGCGTCCCGCTGGCATCCTCGCGCGATGAGGTCGCCGCCGCCGATGCGGTCGTGATCGGCGCACCCTTCGACGAGGGCGTGTCGTACCGCCCGGGCACGCGCTTCGGCCCGCAGGCCGTGCGCACCGCGGAAGACATCAACGTCACGGGCGATCGGCCGAGCATGCACGCCGGCATCGATCCGCTGCAGGAGCTCCGCATCGTCGACTGGGGTGACATCGACGTGATCGCAAGCGATCTGCCGCGCTCCCACGCGCTGCTCGCCGAGGCAGCCGGTGCCGCCCTCGCGACCGACACCGTCCCCGTGGTGATCGGCGGCGACCACTCCCTGTCGCACGCGATGCTCGAGGCCATGCACGGGCGATTCGGCGCCGACGGCTACTCGGTGATCCACTTCGACACGCACGCCGATACAGGCATCCCCGAGGACGGTGAGCCACCCCACGGCACGCCGTTCCGTGCCGCCATCGAACGCGGGCACCTGCAGGGCTCGAACATCTTCCAGATCGGCCTGCGCGGCACGTGGCCCGGGCCCGAGCTGTTCCAGTGGATGCGCGAGCAGGGCATGCACTGGGCGACGATGGACGAGGTGATGGACCGCGGCATCACCGACGTGGTGCGCGAGGCCATCCACCACGCCCGGGCCGCCGCACCGAAGACCTACCTGACCGTCGACATCGACGTGCTCGACCCCGCCTACGCACCCGGTACCGGCACGCCGGAGCCGGGTGGCCTGACGACGCGCGAGCTGCTGCGCGCCGTGCGCACGGTCACGAGCGAGCTCGACGTCGCCGCCTTCGACCTCGTGGAGGTCTCGCCGCCGTACGACCACGCGGCGATCACGGCGATGGCCGGGCACCGCGTGCTGCTCGAGGGCCTGAACGGCATGGCGCTGCGGCGCACGGGGCGCGAGCCGCGCCACGAGAAGCCGTGACCCCGCCGCTCGTCGCCTACGCCGACCTGCACGACGACCCGCTCGTCGGGGCGCTGCTCGACCTGGCGGAGAGCCCGGACAGCGAGCTGGCCGCGGCTGAGGCCGCGCGCGCGGCGATGAGCCAGACGCTCGGCGTCGCCACGGCGATCGCCCTGGCCGTCGTCGCGTCGGAGGGACCGTTCGCGCTGGCTGCGCGCAGCGAGCTGCCTGCGGACGATCCGCGGCTGGCGCTGGCCGGCGCGGAGCTGACGCGGCTCGGCACGCTCGCCGACGACGCCCACCGCCTCCTTCAGCGCCACGGCCTCGAGGGCGCGCTCGCGGGCACGACGCTCCCGCCGACCACGCGCGACGCCATGCCTCCCGCCGCCGTCGCCCTCGTCGACGCGCTCACCGCCGGGGATGCATGGTCCTCCCGCACCGCCTACCTCGCCGCCTTCCATGCGGCCGAAGGCACCGGCGACCTGGCGATCCACCGCGTTCTGCGGTGGATAGAAGGCGAGCTCGTCGGCGTCGCGGCGCCCGAGCGGATCGCGCTTGACGATCTCGTCGGCTACGAGGACCAGCGCGCCCCGCTGCTCGACGACCTGCGCGCGTTCCTCCACGGCGCACCCGCCAACGACGCGCTGCTGTACGGGCCGCCCGGCACCGGCAAGTCGGCTGCCGTGCGCGCGTGCGTCGACGCGTTCGCCGATCGTGGCGTCCGCCTGATCCAGGTCGAGCGCGATCAGCTGGACGATGTCGAGCAGGCCCTGCTCGCCCTGCGCGACGGACCGCCGACGATCCTGTTCCTCGATGATCTCGTCGTCGACGACACGGATCGCCTCGACCGCGCGCTGCGTGCCACGCTCGACGGCGGCGTCGCCGAGCGTCCGCCCAACGTGATCGTTTGGGCCACCTCGAACCGCCTCAGCCTGATGCGCTCGTCGCAGTCCGAGCGCGCCGACGACGTCGATCAGGCCGAGACCGCCGGCGAAAAGGCCGCGCTGGCCGCGCGCTTCGGCCGCCGCCTGCGCTTCGGGCGCCAGGACCGCGACGCCTACCTCGCGATCTGCCGGCACCTCGTCTTCACGCGCACCGGCTCCCTGCCCGACGACATCGACGCACAGGCAATGACGTTCGCGGTGCAGGGCCACGGTCTCTCCGCACGCACCGCGGTGCAGTTCGCCGACGCCTTCCGACCCACCAAGTGAGGTCCACCGGGCGTCGGTAATCGGCCGCCGAGGACGCACGCGGTGCGGTAGCACCGTGCGATCGCCGGCTCTCGCGCCCTACGGGTAGTACGACGAGACCGGGCGCACCGGGATGCCCAGCGGCTTGGCCTGACGCTGCAGCTCCGCGATGAGCTTGGCCTTCGTCGCAGATGCCTTGGCGCTCGGGCGCCATGGGTAGAGCGCGAGGCGGCCGCCGGTGCGGAGCCAGCGGAGGAACGCCTCGTTCGCAGCGATGGACTGTCGGTAGGCCGCCTGCACCAGCGCCGATGCGCGCTCCAGACCCTTCGGCGGCGTGCGGTAGAACTGCAGCGCATCCAACGTCGCCTGACGTTGAACGAGCGTCTCGTGCTCGACGATCCGCGCCGCGACCGCAGCGGAGATACGTCCCGTCCGATACAGGTCGAGGACGTTGTTGAGACGCATGCGGGTCGGTGCGCCCTGGTCCATCTTGCGAATTACCTGGCGGAGCCAGTCGGACGCGCGCACGTTCGTGAAGGTGAACGCGGAGCTGCTTCCGGTCGCACCCGAACCCTCCAGCGTGGCGCTGGCAATGACGCTGAGGGTGCCGCGCTTGGCGAGCAGGCGCTTGCCGGCAGCATTGAGCGAGATCGTGGCGGTCAGGTTCTCGCCGGCCGCGCCCTTGACCGTTGCCACGGCGATGACGCCGCCTCCGGCGCGCGCTCCCGTGGGTGCCTCGATCACGCTTATCGGACCGGCACAGTGATAAGGGATCATGCCGGCGCAGCGGAGGCTGACCTGCGTGGATGTCGCACCCGGTGCGGGTACGGTCGGCGAGATCGCCTGAATGCCGGTCGCGGCCGGGGCCTGCAGGACGACCGGAATGACCGCGGAATCCACGCCGTCGCCCGTCGCTGCGCTGACGTTCATGTCGACCGACAGGGTGCCGTCCGTCGCCAGCCTGCGCTGCAGATCCTTCGGTAGCGGCACATTGACGGTGCTGCGGCCGCCGGACGGAATGCGGGCGGACGACGTCGCCTTGACCTTCTTGCCGTAGACCAAATCTACGCGAACGTCGCAGGTGCCACCCGCAGCGGCGGCGCAGCCCACGTTGAGATCGGTGGAGCCCGCGCTCGTGACGAACGTCGTCGTCGTGACAAACGCGCGACCGCCGACGATCACGGCGTTCGGGTCGGCCGGCGTCGACGGTATGACGACCGGGGCGACCGGAGGCAGCACCGGAGTGGCACGCGTGTGCCACGCCGACACGTTGCCTGCCGCATCGATGGCGCGCACGTAGATCGTCGAACCGACATCGGCACGAATGATCGTTGAAGCCGTGCCAGCAGCGATCGTCACTCCTGGCTGTGCCGGGTCGATGGTGGCCTGCCACCCGGCAATGCCGCTCTCTGCGTCCGTCAGCGTCGGCGTGACGGTGACCGAGCGGTCGGCGTTCTCCGTCGCTTCAACGGTGGCGACGACCGGGGGTATCGGGTCGAGTCCGACGGTATCGGAGGTCGTCGACATCAGCGCGCCTGCCGCATCGAGGAAGCGGAGATGCACGGTGCGCGCACCCGGTGCGCCGGCTTCAAGCGTCCAGGCGAGCTGTGTGGTGACGGTGTGACGCACCGAGTTGGTGAAGGCGGCGTCATCGGCGACCTCGATCCAGCGTGCGCCGTTCGGCCAGATCATGTTGAGGATCACGGCATTCGAGGTGACCCAGGCGTCACCATTGGCGATGCGGAGCCCAACCGGACCCACCGGCGGCGTCGTGGGAATGAAGACCTCCCAGGCGTAGGTCGCGCGATTCGCACCGACATTGCCCGCGGCGTCCGCGATCTCGACCTCGAATGTATGCGTGCCGACTGCGACCGACGGAATGACGAAGGGCGGGCGACAGGCGGCGAAGACACCGCCATCGACGCTGCAGCGTGCGGCGGTACCGTCACTCCCGTACGTGAACTGGAAGGTCGCGACCGCTGCGGGCGTGATCGCGTCGGGACCGCTCACGATGGCGGCGACGCCAACCGGAGCCGTCGTGTCGACCGCCCAGGAGACGCTGGTGGTCGCGCTGACGTTGTCCGCGGAATCGGTGCTGCGCGCCTGGAGCGTGTACGTGCCGTCGTTGAGCGGGCCGTAGGTCGCGGTCGTGCCACACGGCGCCCAGGAGGTGCCGGGCAGCACGCGACACTCCGTCGTCGAGCCGGGTGCCGCCGCGATGGCGAAGCTCGCCGTCGCATCGTTCGTCGGATTCGAGGGGCGCGCGCTGATCGCCGGCTCGTGCGGCGGCGTCGTATCGATCGACCAGCGCGCCACCGAAACGCCGCTGATGTTGCCGGTGGCATCGGTCTGCCGCGTGCTGACG
>JBPCSK010000013.1:0-12965 GCA_051007275.1 Gaiellales bacterium
TGCTCGGCTCGGCGCTGGGGCCGAAGGACAACGAGGAGCCGCGACCCGCCACCGGCAGCGCCCTCGATCATCTCGGCGCGGTGATCCGCTCGGGTCCGCTCTGGCGCCTCGCGATGATCCACTCCGCGTCGTTCGGCTCCAGCCTCGTGATGGGCGCATGGATCGTCACGCACCTGGTCAACGGCAACGCCTCGACGTTCGTGGCCGGGGCCGTGGGCTTCATGCTCCTCGCGATCGCTGCGGTCTTCCGGCCGATCGGTGGCGCGCTGTTCGCCCGCGGCGTCTCCTGGCGATTGCTCGGCCCGGGCGCCGCGATCATGTCCGCGATCGCACTGGGGCTGATCTCGCTGCAGCCGCCAACCTGGCTGGCCGCGATCGAGTCCATCTTCATTGGCATTGGCTACGCGTTGCCGTTCAGCGCGATCTTCGTGCTGTCCGTCCGTGCTGAGCCGCGCTATCCGGCAGCGGCGATCGCGTTCGTGAACATGACCGGCGCCGTCTTCGCCCTGATCCTCACGCCATTCGCGGGCCTGATGATGGACCACGAGGTCGGCGGCGTCGCCTTCGCGGCCCTCGGCGTGTTCGCCCTCGCCTCGGCCTGGGTCGCACGCCGCCCCGTACCGACCATGGACGCCTGAGCGGCGCACGGGTATCGCCCGCCGCGCGTCCAGCTTCCGATTGGGGTCAGACCCAAATCGGAAGCTGGCGAACGAATGGGGCAGGGGCGACTCCAGGTTCGGAATGGGGTCTGACCCCATTCCGAACCTGGGTCCGGGCGTGAACCGATTCACGTACAGTCCAGCCGTGCTGACCCTCACCGGCTACGACCTGTCGCTTCCGAACCTCGTCGAGGCGGCCCGCGCGCCCGGCCCGGTCGGCCTCCACGTGGACGCGCTCGAGCGCATGCGCGTCAACCGCCTGTTCGCCGAGCGCATCGCCGAGCGCGGCGATGACGTGTACGGCCTCACCACGGGCGTTGGCGTACGCAAGACCCGCTCCGTCAGCGCGGAGGAGATGCGTCGGTTCAACGCCCGGATGGTGCGCGAGCACGCCACCGGCCAGGGCCCCGCGCTGCCCGCAGATGTCGTGCGCGCGACGGCGATCCTCCTGCTCAACCAGCTCGCGGCCGGGCGCACCAACGTGCGGCCGCAGATTGCCGAGCGGATCGCCGAGCGCCTGACCAACGGCGTGGGTGACATCATCGTGCCCGTTTACGGCGCGACGGGGATGGGTGACGTCGCGCCGCTGTCGCATCTCGTGCTCGGCCTGCTCGGCGACGTCGAGCTTGAGGCCGGGGAGGCGCTCCCGCTGATCGGGCAGGGCTCGTACGTGACCGCGCACGCCGCGCTCGCCCTGTACGACGCTGAGATCCTGCTGGAGACGCTCGTGACGCTGACGGCGCTCGACCTCGAGGCCTACGCGGCAAATCCGACGCCGTTCCATCCCGCCGCCGGCGAGGTGCGCCCGTACCCCGGGTACCGCCGCGCGCTGGCGTCGATCGGGCATCTGCTCGGCGGGTCGCAGCTGGCCGACGATCCTCGACACCTCCAGGCGCCGCTGTCGTTCCGCGATGCGGGTGCCGTGCTCGGCGCCGCCTACGACACGTTCGCGTTCTGCATCCGGCAGCTGTCGATCGAGCTCAACGCGCATCAGCAGAATCCGCTGGCGCTGATGGAGGAGGACCGGATGCTGCCGGTCGCCAACTTCGACCTCCAGGCGCTCGCTGCGGCGCTCGACTTCGCGCGCATCGCCCTCGCGCCGTGTCTGACGGCGCAGAACGAGCGCTCGATCAAGCTGCTGCAGGCGAGCGAGACGGGGCTCACCGACGGCCTCGAGCCGCGCGGCGCCGATCCGGGGCACAGCCTGTCGGAGCTGGCGTGGACGCTGCAGGCGCTGACCGCCGAGGCGCGGCTCCTGATCCAGCCGGTCTCGGCCGAGATCGGCTCCTCATCGCAGGCCGAGAAGATCGAGGATCGCCTGACGATGGCCGGGCTCGGCGCTCGCCGGCTCGCCGAGATGACGGAGCTCGGCTTCCGCGCGGTTGCGATCGCCTGCGTCATCGCGTGCCAGGCGATCGACCTGCGCGGTCTCGACCGACTCGGACCCACGATGGCCTCGATCCACGGCGCCGTGCGTCGCCATGTGCCGCCGATGGGTCCCGGCGACCCGCCGCCGAACGAGCTCGAGCCGCTGATCGCCGCGCTGCGCGGCGGCCTGCTCGCCTAGACCCGCAGGCGCAGGATCTCGGCCACGCCCGTGCTGGCGGTCTGCGCTGCCGTGCGTGGCGCCTCGCCATGGTCGAGGGCGGCGGCGAAGAGGGCGGTGAACATGTCGCCGGCGCCGACGGTGTCGGCGAGGCGGGGGATGCGGTCGGCGGGCACGTGCAGCACCTCGGGCTCGTCGCGCGTCCAGACGTCGCAGCCGCCCTCGCCGTACGTGACGAGCACGATCGGCACGCCGGCTCGCTCGAGCGCGGCGGCATCGGTGCCCCCGAGCAGCGCCGTGGCCTCCTCGTCGGAGAACTTGACGGCGTCGACGCCTGCCAGCCAGGCGGGGTCGAGCGGTCCGCTGGGGATGACGTCGCCGAGGCCGGGGCGGGCGAGTCCCTGCGCATCGAACACGATCCGGCGACCGAGGGCGTGGATCGCGGCGAGCGTCTCGGGCGGCACGTCGCCGCGCCACTGCGTGCCGATCACGATCGTGGCTGCGTTCTCGAGCGATGAGCGCGCCCAGCCTTCGACGTCGGCGGGGGTGAAGGGCTCGCCGAGTGCCGCCAGCTCGTGATCGCGCTCGCCATGCTCCTTCAGGATCAGGCGGCTGACGAACGTGTCGTCGTACGGGCCGATCAGCACGGGCAGCCCGCGCCGGCTCAGCTCCGCGTGCAGCGCATCGTCGCCGCCCTTGGTGATCACCATGCCGCGAACGCCGGCGCTGGCCAGTGCGTGCGCGGCGAAGACGGGGGCGCCGCCGCAGCGGACCTCCTCGCTGCCGTCGGCATGCACGATCTCGTCGCACACGGTCTGTCCGAGCAGCGCGATCACGCGCGTAGCGCTCCGGCGGCGAGGTAGGTGTACGCCGCGAAGGCGATGGCCCAGCCGATCGCGGCCAGGACATCCGGTCCGGTGCCGCCGCAGTTGTAGCTGTTCCCCGCATCACAGAGGCCCTGTGTCAGAAGCCCGAAGCCGCCGGCCAGTCCGGCGGCCGCGAAGATGCCGAGCGCGATCCACGTCGGCCCGTGCTCGCGACCGCGGCCGCGAACGGCCAGCGCGCCGGCGGAGATGATCACCGAGGCGAGCAGCGCAAAGGCCGCGAGCGACCAGTGGTGGAGCGCCATCTGCACGAGGAGGACGATCACCGCGAGCGGGAGGACGATGCGCGCGAGGTGCACCGCGCCGCTCGTGCGACGTGCCAGCGCCACGATCACGCCGATGACGAGCAGGGTCAGAGCGGCCGATGCGAGGAGGAAGAACGTGCTCACGGTGCGTGAACGGTAGCCGTCCCGACTAGGCGTTGGCGGCCCAGCGGTGGTAGCGTGCGCGCAGGAGGTAGTTGAGATATGGGATCGCTCTCCCCGTGGCACATCGCAGTGGTCGTGATCGTCGGGCTGCTGATCTTCGGACCGAAGAAGCTCCCGGAGCTCGGTCGTGGCGTGGGTTCCGGTCTTCGCGACTTCCGCAAGGGACTCTCGGGCGAGGCCGACGACACGCCGGCGCCCGTCGTCGAGGCTGCCTCGACGCCGGTCGTGCAGACGACGACGGCCGCCGCCGCCGAGGTACCGGTCGCCGAGGCCGCTGCTGCGCCGGTAGCCGAGCAGGCTGCGCCGGCCGCCGAGCCGACGCCGCCGCAGTCCTGAGCGCGCGCCATCCCGGGTAGTCGTGCTGCGTGCACGGTCTCCGATCCACGGTTCGGTGATAGCCTTCGCCCTGCAGCGAGGAGCTTGGAATGCCTTTTGACTTCGGAATCGGTGAGATCGCCATCGTCTTGGTGATCGGCCTGCTCGTGTTCGGACCCAAGAAACTGCCCGAGATCAGCCGTGGGCTCGGTTCTGGCATGCGCGACTTCCGTCGCGGCCTCGCCGGCGAGGCCGATCCGGCGCCCGCTGAGGCTCCGATTGCGCAGGCGGCACCTGTCGTCGCTGAGGCCGCGGTCGCCGAGGCTCCCGTCGCCGCCGCGCCGGCTCAGCCGACCGTGGCGGCCACTGCCGCGCCGGATCCCGCTCCCGCGCCGCCCGCCGAGTAGCGTCCGCACCGTCACCTGACCATGCTTTCCGGCCTCCGCAGCACCCGGCGCGTCGAGCACACCGAGCAGATCCACATCACGGATCATCTCGAGGAGCTCCGCAACCGCATCATCATCAGCCTGCTGGCGCTCGGCGTGGGCTTCGGCCTCTGCTTCTGGCAGCACGAGCGGATCATCGAGTTCCTCAATCGGCCGCTGCCCGCGAATATCCCCGATCCGATCGTCCTCGGCGTGGCCGAGCCGTTCACGATCTCGCTCAAGGTCGCGCTGGCCGGTGCCGTCATCCTCGCCATTCCGGTCCTGATCTACCAGGTCTACGCGTTCGTGATGCCCGCCTTCGATCCGGACCACGATCGCCGCACGTGGCCGTACCTCAGCGCCGCCTCGGGGCTGTTCTTCATCGGTCTGGCGTTCGGCTACTTCCTGGTGCTGCCGTCGGCGCTCGGCTTCCTCGTCGGCTACGACGCGGACCTCTACAACCGGCAGGTGCAGGCCGGGGACTACTACTCGTTCGTGGTCACGATCCTGATCGCCTGCGGTCTGATCTTCCAGCTGCCCACCGGCGTGTTCGTGCTGAGCACCGTCGGTCTGATGCGCGCGTCGTGGATGCGCAAGCACCGGCGCTACGCGATCTTCATCCTCGCCGTCGTCGCGGCGGCGCTGCCGGGCGGTGACGTCATCTCGATGATGATCATCTTCGGCGCGCTGCTCGGCCTCTACGAGGTCTCGATCTACGTCGCGCTCTTCGTGGAGAAGCGCAAGGGCGATGCGCTCAACGTGCCGGAGGAGGCGACGACCGAGATCGACGCCGCCGGCGGCGACGCGTGACCGAGGTCTACGCCGCCGACCACGTGGTTCCGGTGGGCGCGGCACCGCTGCGCGGTGGTGCGGTTGCCGTCCGTGATGGTGAGATCGTCGCGATCGGTACGCGTGCCGAGGTCCTGAACGCGCATCCCGAGGCCTCCGTCGAGGAGCTCGGTGCGGCGATCCTGCTGCCGGCGCTCGTCAACGTCCACACGCACCTCGAGTACGCCTCGTACGGCGGCTTCGGCGACGGCCTCACCTTCGGTCCGTGGATCGCCGACCACGTGGCGCGCCGGCCGCGGCTCGAGCCGGGCGATGTCGAGGCGATCGCGGCGCTCGGTGCGCTGCAGAACCTGCGGTCCGGTGTCGGCACGATCGCGGATGCCTCGTTCGCCGGCGCGTCGGTGCGAGCAGCGAGCGAGGCGGGCCTGCGCGGCATCGTCGATATCGAGGCGTTCGGCGGCAGGGGAGCGGATCCCGCGCCGACGGTCGAGCGCACGTGGGAGCGAATCCAGGCGCACCGGGCCGAGGCGTCGCCGCTGATCCGCGTCGGCATCTCGCCGCACGCGCCGTACACCGTCACGCCCGCGCTCTACCGCGCGCTCGACGAGCTGGCAAGCGCCGAAGGCCTGTCGATCATCACCCACGTCGCCGAGTCGAAGGGCGAGCTCGAGGCGATCGCCTCTGGCACCGGACCCGTCGCGATCGCGCTACGCGACCTGGCCGAGGTCGAGGCGTCCGGCCTGCACCCCGTCGACCTGATGGCCGAGCTGGGGCTGCTGCGTCCCGACGTCCTGCTCGTCCACATGGTGCAGATCACCCCCGAGCACGCCCGGATGGTCGCGGCTGGCGGCGCGGGCATCGCGCACTGCCCGCGCTCGAATGCCTTGCTCGGCTGCGGTGCGGCACCGCTCGCCGACATGCTCGCGGCCGGCGTGCACGTGGGCATCGGCACCGACTCGCCGGCATCCGCCGTCGACTTCGACCTGTGGAACGAGGTGCGCACCGCGATCTACACGGCGCGCTCCCGCGAGGCCGTGCCCGACGCCCTCACCGCACACCAGGCGCTCGAGCTCGCCACGATCGGCGGGGCACGAGCGCTGGGCTACGCCGATACGATCGGCACCCTCGAGGTGGGCAAGCGCGCGGATCTGACGGCCATCGACCTCGTGGGCACGCCGTTCGCCGAGGTCGAGGATCCGATCGTCAGCGCCGTGTTCTCCGGCTCACCGGAGCGCACGGTCCTCACCGTCGTGGACGGCGTAGTGCGCTACCGTAAGGCAACCGATGAGGGTCGTCTCGCCGCCGTGCTCGCCGCAGCGCGACCGGCGCGAACGCGGATGATCGGAACCCAAGGCTGATGTCGAAGAGCAAGAACACCAACCACTCGCGCGCCTCCCAGGAGCAGAGCGCGACGCGCCATGCGAAGAAGCGCCAGGAGGCGCCGTACTCGGCGACGCCGACGCTCAATGAGCGCATGCGGAAGAACGGCAAGTGGGTGTTCCTCGCGCTGGCCGTTGTCTTCGGCATCACGTTCGTGTTCGCCGGCGTCGGCACCAGCGGCCCGTCGCTGGTCGATCTGATCGGCCAGAACAACGATTCCAGCCCGACCACGACGGCCGTCGACGCGAGCGGCGTGCAGAAGGCCGAGGCCGCGACCAAGGCGTCGCCGAAGGACCCGCAGGCCTGGCTCGACCTCGCCCAGGCCGAGGTCGCCGCCGGGCAGCTCGACAAGGTTGCGGTCGCTGCGGCGAAGGCGGCCGAGCTGGCTCCGAAGGACGCGACGGTGCAGGGCGCCGTCGCCGACGTGTACCTGGCGCAAGCCGCCGCCGCGCTGCAGAAGGCGCAGACGATGTACGCGTCCGCGCAGGGTGGCGGCATGGTCAACGGGCGCACCGCCGTGCCGCAGCAGGTGATCCCCGGGCAGTCCAGCGGTGCCACGCAGTTCCAGACCGCGCAGGAGGCGCTGGCCAGCGCGAAGATGAGCGACGTCTCCGCCAAGGTCTCGCCGCTGCAGACGCAGGCGAGCGACGCCTACACCGCCGCGGTTGCGGCTCAGACTGTCGTCACCGACGTCAACGCCGAGGATCCCGCCGCGTGGTTCCGGCTCGGGCAGATCGCGACGGCCGCCAACGACACCACCGGTGCGATCAGCGCGTACGAGCAGTTCGTCAAGCTGGCGCCTGAGGATCCGCTGACGACCAAGGTCAAGGACGAGATCAAGCGCCTTCAGAAGTCGCTGACCCCGACCACGACCGCCACGGGATAGCCGCGTGAAGCGCGCGACCGGGAACCTTGGTTAGGATTCCCGCCGCGGGCCGTTAGCTCAGCTGGCAGAGCAGGGGACTCTTAATCCCAAGGTCGAAGGTTCGATCCCTTCACGGCCCATCCGCACTGCGCCGTCGCTCCCTTCGAGTTGCGTCAGCGCCCGTCGGTAACCGGCACGGGGGCGTCAGACGGTCGGTCCGAGCCAGGCCACTGTGCCCGGCACCACCAGAGTGCCAGCGTGCTCCGCGAGGTAGGCGTCGAGCGTCGCGACCAGCAGCGGGATGCCGCTCTTCGAGCGGGGCAGTGATCGGTCGGCCGTGAACAGCGCGCCATGACACGGTTCGTCGTCGGCGATCGCCGCGCTCAGGAGCGTGGCGAAGTGCCCGTGGTTGTTGGTCACGATCACCCGCTGCTCCCGCTGCATCGCCGAGAAGATCGCACCGTCCGGGGCGCCGCGCAGATCAGCGCGCTCGTGCACCGAGATGGCGTCATGTCCGCGGTCGCGCAGCTGTCGTGCAATCTCGGGTGAGAACATCTCGTCGAGCGCGATGATCAAGCGAAGATCTCGTGGCTTCGGCGCCACGTCGATTCAGCATCTGCAGCCGCAGCATCATCGCGCGCAATCTGCTCGTCGATCTCGTCCTGGTGATCGACGTAGTACGCCACGCAGGCCTCGACCTTCGCGATCGGCAATTCGAGATAGGCAGCAGCTTCGCTGACGGAGCCATCGTTCTGCCGGATCGTGGCGATCATCGCTGCCACGTCGAGCCGTGAGCCGATCAGCATGGCCCGCCGACCATTCGCGCGATCACGGAAGCAGATCAGCGGGTGCGCGTCCATGGCGAGGCCCTCGCGCGCATAGCGCTCGATCAGCTGATTGAAGGCGATCTCCGTGGTCGCGGCCCGCCGCTGGGCAGCCTCGATCGTCTGCGGGCTCCACCGCGCGCTAAACGCTCGCTTGACCGTCTCGGAGGTGCGCTTCGCCATCTGCATTGCAGCGTACCACGGCGTGGTACGAACAGCCCGTGAGCTGCAAACGCGGGCGCTCCGACCGCGCAGAACGCAGAAGGGCCCGGATCCCCTAGGAGATCCGGGCCCTTCGCATGCCGTGCGCGTGGATCAGCCCTGCTGCGCGGCTTCCCACGCGGCCTGGCTGGGCAGGTCCGCGAGGGGGCTGAACATGCCGAAGTCGAAGTCGGCGAGCGGCGCACCGGCCTGGACCTTGGCCGGCCAGTCCGGGTTGCCGAGGGCCGACTTGCCCTGGGCGATGACGTCGGCATCGCCGGCGGCGATCACGCCGGCAGCGACTGCCGGATCACCGAGGCCGCCGTTGACGACGACCGGCGCCTTGCAGTGCTTCTTGGCGAGACCGGCGAGCGAGTGGCCGGAGCCGAAGACCTCGTCGGTGGCGACGTGCTCGGTGATGTGAATGAAGGCCATGCCGGCCTCGTCCAGCACCGGGAAGATGTCGGCCGCATCCTGCTCGCCGCCGGCCCACTGATACTCGAAATCGTTGACCTTGCTCTGCGAGAGGCGCAGGCCGACCGGGATCTTGCCCTGGGTTGCGGCGATCGCGGCCTTGATGATCTCCTCGTCGAGGCGGATGCGGTTGCGCGCGCTGCCGCCGTACTCGTCGGTGCGCTGGTTCGTGTACGCGGTCCAGAACTGGTCGAGCAGGTAGCCGTTGGCGCCGTGGATCTCGATGGCGTCGAAGCCGGCCTCGAGGGCGTGGACGGCAGCGGAGACGAACGCGTCCTTGACCTCGATGATCTCGTCCGTCGTGATCTCGCGTGGCGTGTCGTACCCGCCCTCGCCGCGATAGAACGTCAGCTTCTCACCCTTCGGCGTGACGGCCGACGGGGCGATCGAGCCCTCGGCGTAGCTCGCGTTGCGGCCCTGGTTGAGCGCGCCCGCGTGCACGAGCTGCATGCAGATCTTGGCGCCGGCGTCGTGGACGGCGTCGACGACGACCTTCCAGGCGTCGCGCTGCGCGGCCGTGGCGATGCCCGGCTGGAAGTGGTAGCCCTGCGCGTACTTCTGATCGACGTACGAGGCCTCGACGATGATCAGCCCGAAGCCGCCGCGGGCGAACTTGGCGTAGTAGTCGGCCATCTGCTGCGTGGCGAGGCCATCCTCCGTCGCGCTGACGCGCGTCATGGGCGCAACGGCAATGCGGTTCTTGAGCTCAAGCGAGCCGAGCGTGGCGGACTGGAACAGGATCGACGTATCGGTCACTTGGGACTCCTCGGGTAAAGCGGACGGTCGAGGGCATAAACCTAGTCGAACCGTTGGTTATTCCCGTGCGCTCGCTCAGGTCCCGCGAATGCCGCGCTGCAGGCGAGCGGGGGAGAGCGTCATCGCGATCAGGCAGAAGAGGCCGGCCGCGATCGGGAAGGCCAGCAGCACGAGGTCGAAGCTGCCGGTCTGGTCGCGTACCCACCCGAGCGCTGACGGGGCGCAGGCGGTGATCAGATAGCCGACGAAGAGCATCATGCCGGCGACCGCGCCGACGTCGATGGGGCTGTCGGCCACGTCGAGCGGCAGGCTCATCGTGACGGTGAACATCATCCCGTTGGCGATGCCGGCGAGCAGCATCCACTCGAAGCCGAAGCTCGGCACGAGCGCGAACAGCAGCGTCGCGAGGGTCATCACCGCGCTGGCGGCAACGAGCGCCTGCCGCCGCGTGACGCGCTCGCCGATCAGCCCGACGGCCAGCGAGGTCGGCAGCGTGCCGATGTTGTAGAGCGCCGCCAGCCAGCCGACGGACGTCTCGGAGTAGCCGAGGTCGACGTACGCGGACGGCGCCCAGGTGGCGAGGCCGTAGAAGACGACGCCCATCAGGCCGAACATCGCGGCGAAGCTCCAGACGATGCTGCTCTTGAGGGGAAAGCGCGGGAACACGCCACGCTGGCGCTGCACGTGCATGTTGCGCGTCGCGACGATCCACGCGATCACGAACATGAGGCTCGCGGCCGACATCACGAACAGCGACCAGCGCCAGCCGCCGAGCCACAGCGAGAGGGGGACCGCGGCGACGGCCGACGCGGTCGCGCCGAACTGAATGCCTGTCGAGTAGATCGCCGTCAGCAGGAGGGGCCGGTCGGCGAAGCGCTCCTTCACCGCGATCACCATCAGCGCGTTGCCGACGCCCATGCCGATGCCGAGGAGGAACGTGAAGACGATCAGGCCCGTCGCGCCGGGCACGACCGCACGCGCCATGCCGGCGAGCGCGATCAGGAGACCGGCGGCGCTGACGGCGTTGATTGCCCCGACGCGCCCCGCGATCACCGGTGCGATCGGCGCGAAGATGCCGAGGCACAGCACGGGAATCGTGACGAGCAGCCCGGTGAAGGCGTGCGACATGCCGAGCGAGCGCTGGATCTCCGGCACGAGCGGCCCGATGCCGACGACCTGCGGCCGCAGGGTCAGCGACGTCAGCAGCAGCCCGACGACGAGCGGCATGCGATCGCCGATCTTGCTGACGGCCTGCGCCGCGGACGCCTGATCTGCCATGCCCATCAGCATGCCAGACGACCGCCGTCAGGCCCCTGCCAGACCGCCCGCCCGTCCGCCAGCCACGCCCTCAACGTCCTCGCGTCGATCAACTTCCTAATGGGGTCAGACCCCTTTAGGAAATCCCCGGTCGATCGTCCAGTTCCCCGTCCGTCGATTTGTCTCAAACTTCCTAAAGGGGTCTGACCCCATTAGGAACTAGAACGTCGGTGGGGGCGGGTTGCCGCAGCTGGCGTTCGGGTAGTTGACGACCTGACGCTGGATCTCGTTCATCGTCAGCTCCCAGTACGGGTCGTACGGCGAGGGTGGGCCGTCGAAGACGACGCGGATGTCGGGCGTGACGCCCGGGCCGCTCACCGTCATGCGGTAGCGGTTGAGGGTGGAGATGCCGGCCAGGCGGGAGACCTCGCCCTTGGGACCGATCTCGAAGCAGAACTGGCCGTATGGCCGGTTGGCGAGGAAGCCGTTGACCCGGCTCCACTGCATCGTGCCGGCCGGGAAGCCGTAGTCGGCGTTGAGGCTGTCGAGGTAGAGGTTGCGGCCGTCGTCGTCGAGCGGCACGCCCTGCGGCGTGGCCTCGCCGACGGCGACGGGGATGCCGTGCCACGAGTACGTGCCGAACAGATGGGGCCACTTGACGCCCGGGCTCGGTCCGTAGCGCGACCAGTCGGCGAAGACCTCGAGGTCTGCGACGGCACCGGTCCAGTGCGAGAGGCGCACCTCCGTCGGGCCGGTGGTGCCGCCGTAGTTGCGCACCGAGCGCTTCCACTCCTGCACGGCCCAGTGGCTGCCGTCGGGTGCGGTGCACTGCGCGACGACCATCTCGCTGCCGGTGAACTTCTCGCCCCGGTAGCGCTGGCAGACGTTGACGAACGTCTGCCAGTTCGCCCCGCTCGCGCCCTGGCCGCCGGAGAAGTCGAGGCGCAGGCGTCCGCGCGAGAGGTTGACGGCACCCCACGCGAGGATGTGCTGCCAGCGGCCTCCGACCTTGACGGTCAGGAGCGCCACGCCATTGCGGTTGACCTTCAGGCTCACGCCGCTCTGCGGGTTGCGCGTGACGAGGGTGCTCGCCGAGGCCGTGGCGGAGCCAGCCAGCAGGGCGAGGATCACGAGCGGGAGGATGAGACGACGACCGTGCATTGCTCTCACGCTAGATGACGACGGAACCCGCGCGATCTGACGCGTGTGCCGAATTGCCGACCCCTGCGCCTGCGCGGCGGCTAGAGCGCAGCCATGACGGTGGGCAGCTCACGCGCCAGGAGCGAGAGCGCTTCGGCGTCGCCCACGCTCACGCGCAGGCAGCGGTCCTGCGGTGCGACCCACGGCATGCGGATGAAGACGCCACGGCGATTCAGCTCGGCGCACACGGCTCGCGCGAAGTCCCCGTCGCGGCCCAGATCGATGCAGACGAAGTTCGCGCTCGACGGCACGACGGCGAGGCCGAGCTCGCTCGCGATGCCGACGATGCGCTCGCGGCCGTCCGCGGTGAAGTCGATGGAGGCCTGCAGGTGCTCTCTGTCAGCCAGTGCGGCGATCGCCCCGGCGTGCTGCAGGCGGCCCATGCCGAAGTGCTCGCGCACGAGATCGAACGCGGCGATGGTCGCAGGCGCACCGATCGCGTAGCCGACGCGCAGGCCGGCCAGCCCGTACGCCTTCGAGAACGTGCGGAAGCGCAGCACGCCCGGGTCGTCGAGCGCGAGCGGTGGTGCGGTGCCCGTCGGCGCGAACTCGACGTACGCCTCGTCGATCAGGAGCATCGTGTCGTCTGGCAGCGCAGCGCGGAACGCGGTGACGGCCGCGGCATCCCAGCGCGTCCCCATCGGGTTGTCGGGGTTGGTCAGGTAGACGAGGCGTGCGTCCTCGGCGTGCGCGGCGGCGGCCATCGCCTCGAGATCGGCGCGGTCGTCCCGATAAGGAACCTCGACCAGCCGACCGCCGGAGGCGCGCACGTGGAACGAGAACGTCGGGTAGCCGCCGTGGGTCATCACCACGGGCGTGCCCGGCTCGATGAACAGGCGCACGGCGCTGCCAAGGAGACCATCGATGCCTTGGCCGGCCACGATCGCATCGATCGGGATGCCGTGATGCTCGGCGAGGGCGGCACGCAGGTCGTAGGCGAGCGGATCGCCGTACTTCCACGC
>JBPCSK010000014.1:0-2522 GCA_051007275.1 Gaiellales bacterium
GAGACGGCTCGCTCGCGCCTACGGCGGGCGCGCTGGAGCCGCTGGCCGATAGCGTTCCGCCTCGATGAACGCCACGCTGCACACGAACCACGGCCCCATCGCCATCGAGCTGTTCGACGGCGAGGCGCCCAAGACCGTGGAGAACTTCCGCAAGCTCGCCGAGGACGGGTTCTACGACGGCGTCATCTTCCACCGCATCATCCCCGACTTCATGATCCAGGGCGGCGACCCGACCGGGACCGGCTCCGGTGGCCCGGGCTACACGTTCGAGGACGAGCAGAACCACCACAACGTCGATCGCGGCAAGCTCGCGATGGCGAATGCCGGTCCGAACACGAATGGCTCGCAGTTCTTCATCGTCACCGCGGAGGATTGCGGCTGGCTGAAGGGCAAGCACACGGTCTTCGGAGAGGTCGTCGAGGGCATGGACGTCGTCGACGCCATCTCGGCCGCCGATCGCGATGGTCGCGACATGCCGAGCGAGCCGATCACGATGTCGGTCACGATCGTCGAGGACTAGTCCTCCACTGCGGATCACCAGGGTCGTCCCGGGCACCGCGCCCGGGACGGCGCTGCTCCGCGCTACCAGCCCGCGCTGCCCAGCACGTCGCGGGCGATCTGCTCCGGCGTCTGCCCATCGAGCTCGATGACGGCATCCGGGCGCAGATCCGGCTCGATCAGCTCGAAGGCGTCGAGCATCGCGAGATGCTCCGCCAGCTCCGTGCCGCTGTCACGCTGGCGAATGCGCTCGCGCAGCAGGTCGAACCCGCCGACGAGCTCCACGACGGTCGTCTCGCACCCCCGCAGCGCGTTGCGCACGCACTGGACCTCGCCGGCGTCGTGGAGGGCACGCGCAACGGCGACGTGCTCGATCCCGACGTCATGGAAGTTCGCCCAGACGTCAGCGAGGTTGCGCACCAGCAGCTCGTGATTCGACACCCCGCTGTCCACGGGGGGCGAGGCCCATGCGAGCCAGTCGAGATCGATGATGGCGTTCGGCGTGCCGCGCTCGTCCAAGATCGCCTCGATCTCGTGGAGGGTGGTCGTCTTGCCCGAGCCGACGGGACCGATCAGCAGGATTGCGCGCGCCATGGCGGGAGCGTACCGCCGCCCTCAGCCGGTTTCGCGACAACCGGTACAATCCCGAACGCAGATCAGGGGGCCGCCGGGTCTCCTCGGAGACCGGGAGGAACGTCCGGACACCACAGAGCAGCGTGCCAGGTAACGCCTGGGCGGGGAAACCCGACGGCAGAGCGCCACAGAAAACAGACCGCCCGACCTCGGTCGGGTAAGGGTGAAACGGTGCGGTAAGAGCGCACCAGCGGCGTCGGCAACGACGTCGGCTCGGCAAGCCCCACGCGGTGCAACGCCAAACAGGGACGATGAGGCTGCTCGCCGAGTCCCGGGTAGGCGGCTCGAGCGGCCTGGCGACAGGTCGCCTAGATAGATGACCCCCCTCGACAGAATCCGGCGTATCGATCTGCTTCCTCGACGCCCCCGCCGCAAGGCGGGGGCGTCGGCCTTTGGCGGGCGTGAAACGTGCGTACTAATGACGTACGCCCGGAGGGCGGGCGTCAGAAGTGCGCACGTGGCACGTACGCCCTGAACGCATCCACTTCTCGCAAACTGCCGTATGCCGTATGCCGTATGCCGGCTCGCCGGCGTACGCGCCACGTGCGCACTTCTGGTGCCCGGCTACGTCGTACACCATTTGTGCGCACGTTTCACGCCCGCCTGCCTCACGCAGCGGCGACAGCCACTCGTCGCGTCCGCCGCCCGTCCGACCATGCCAAGCGGCGCGATAGCCTTCGCACATGATCGCCTCCGTCTCGATCGTCACCTATCCGCGCGAGGAGCTTCGCTGGGCCTTCGGACGGATGGGGCTGGACCGACCAGACTTGGCGAAGACCCCTGGCCTGACGTTCAAGCGTCTCGTGGGCACGGCGAAGGGCACGTCATTCGCATGGAAGCCGGACCTCCTGCGCTGGGGACTGATCGCCGCGTGGGAGTCCGAGGACGCCCTCGATGCCTTCCTGCGCGAGTCGCCGATCGTCGAGCGGTGGCACGAGCATGCCTCCGAGGTATGGACCATGCGGATGGTGCCGGTCAAGTCAGCCGGCGCCTGGGGCGGCTCGAATCCCTTCCCGGCACAGCCGGCTCTGCCCGGCGACGGCCCGTTCGCGGTGATCACGCGCGCCACGCTCCGTCTGCGCAAGACGCGCGCCTTCTACACCGCGGTGCCGCCGATCGACCTCGAGCTCGAGCGCGACCCTGGGCTGCTTGCGAGCGTCGGCTTCGGGGAGTCTCCGCTCGGCCGACAGGGCACGCTCTCCGTCTGGGCCTCGGAGCAGGCGATGAAGGAGTTCGCCTACGGCACCGACGCGCACCGAGAGGCGATCCGGCGGCGCACCCGCGAGGACTGGTACGCGGAGGAGCTGTTCGCACGCTTCCGCCCGACCGGCAGCACGGGCACGCTCGGCGGGAGCGACCCGGTCGGGGCACTGCTGGGGCGATAGGCATGG
>JBPCSK010000015.1:0-1229 GCA_051007275.1 Gaiellales bacterium
CACGGGGCACGTACGCCCTGGTCGGGAACAGCCACGGGCGTACGTGCCACGTGCGCACGTCCGACGCCCGGCTTCGCCGTACGCCATGCGTACGCACATCGCGCGCCCGCCCGCCAGCAACCTCAGCCGTCTCAGCGGCTCAGAGGCAGGACCGCTGGAGCCTACGGCTCCCAGTCCTCGCCGCCGATGTCCCAGCCGACGAGGCAGTAGTCCGCGATGATCGCCGCGACGGCCTCGAAGGTCGCGCGGGCGTCGTCGTCGAGCTGAGCACCGATCACGAACTCCCCGACGAGCTCGTCGTCGTAGGCGATGGGCACCTCGGTGACAGCCTCGCCTGTGGCGCCGGCCCAGGGGCCGTCGGTGAAGACGCCCTCCTCGACGAAGCGCATGCCGACGCCGGTCCCGTAGCGGTCAGCGAGGTGCGCGATCGTGCCGAGCAGGATCTGGTCGGCTTCCTCCGCGCCATCGACGATCGTCTGAACCGCCGCGACCACGCTCGCTTCGGCGCTCATGCGCGGATGACTCCCAGCACCTCATCCCGCCGTGCGATCATCTCGGCTTCGCTCTGCGCCTCGAGGTTGAGGCGCAGGAGCGGCTCGGTGTTCGAGGGTCGAACGTTGAAGCGCCACGTGTCGTGCTCGATTGTGATCCCGTCGAGGTGCGAGATGCGGGCACCGGGGCCGTAGCGGTCCTTCAGCTCCTGGAGCTTGAGCGCCACATCGGGCACCGGAGAGTTGATCTCGCCGGTGATGAAGTACTTCTCGCGCAGCGGCCGCAGGAGCTCGTGCAGCGTGGTGCCGCTGCGGGACACGAGCTGGATCACCAGCAGGGCGGGCAGGATGCCGGTGTCGACGCCGTAGAACTCGCCGAAGTAGTAGTGGCCGGAGACTTCGCCGGCGAAGACCCCACCGGACTCCTTGATGGCGACCTTGATGAACGCGTGCCCGACGCGCGAAACCTGCGACGTGCCGCCGCAGCGGGCGATCGTGTCCGGCACGGCCAGCGATGCGCGGATGTCGTACAGGATCGTCGAGCCCGGATGGTGCTTCAGCACCTCCTCGGCGAGCAGCGCGGTCATGAAGTCGCCGTCGACGAACTCGCCCTCCTCGTCGATGAAGAAGCAGCGGTCCGCGTCGCCGTCCCAGGCGATCCCGAGGTCGGCGCCTTCGGCCTTCACGCGCTCGACGACGTCGCGGCGGTTCTCCTCGATCAGCGGGTCGGCGGGGTGG
>JBPCSK010000016.1:0-4416 GCA_051007275.1 Gaiellales bacterium
GTGTCATCGGACATGCGGGGAGTATCGCACTCGCACGGCCGGGGTCAGCCGCCGAGCGCGACCTCGTCGTCGATCGTGCCATTCATCACCGCGGCGAATTCACCATCGGTCAGCACCCCAAGCAGCCACAGGCCCGCAGCGCCCGTGTTGACGGCGACGAGGCGCTTGGCGCGCACGAGCGTGGCGCGGTCTGCCGACACAACGCCTGCGTCAGCGAGATCGCGGCCGAGGGCCCACGAGAAATCGATGAAGCCCTGCAGACGAGCCGACGCCGATGCTCGTGCCACTGGATCGTGCTCGCCGAGCCCCAGATACTCCACCCACATCACGAAGGTGGAGCGTCGGGCTGCGAGCTGCGCCGAATCGCGCGGCACGTAGATGTGCGCGAGCCGGTCGAGCGGCGTGGATTCGGCGTCGAGCATCACGCCCAGGCGCGCCTGCGCGATCTCGAGGTCACGCGCAAAGGCGGCATCGACGAGCTTGCGGATGGTTGGAAAGTAGTACCGCGGCAGAGTCAGTGAGCATCCGGCGCGCTCTGCGACCGCATTGAAGTGGACACCGGCTACGCCGGCGTCGGCGATCAGCGCAATCGTCGTGTCGAGGATCTCGGTCGACCGGCTCGGCTGCGGATCGCGACTGGGCGATGCCGAGGGCACGACGGGGTCGGATATCGCATGCCGCCAGTCGGCGCGATCATCGATCGCCGCAGCGAGGAGCTCGACTGCGTCGGCCGGCGTGATCAGCTCAACCAGCAGGAGGGTTCCCAGACCGCACGATAGGGACAGCAGGCGGGCGGCGATCATCGGTGCCTCGACGGTGGTCGGAATCGCGCCGGTGCGCTGCCCAACCCGCACGATCCTCGCCAGTCGATCCAGCACCGCCTGCTCGCCATCGCGCACGCTGCGCTGCAGGCGCGCATCGAAGATCGCACGCCGCTGGAACTCCAGCCGCAGCAGCCACGTGGATCGCGGGTCGTCGTCGCCGCAGTCGAAATCCGCGGCGAGCACGGCGTGCAGCTGGGAGATCGGGTCGTCGCCCGCCGCGCGGAGGGCCGCCTCCCGCTTGGGATCCGCGCTCGCATGGAAGCGGAGATAGGTCGCCTCGACCACGGCATCGAGCGACTCGAAGTAGTGATACGGCGCGGCAATCGAAAGACCCGCCTCATCGGCGAGGCTCTTGGCGCGAATGCCGTCGATGCCGTCCCGGAGGATCAGGCGCTCCGTGGCCTCGAGGATGGCCTCGCGGCTGTTGGCAACGGGTGTCGCGGAATGCGGCGTCACCCCCACATGGTGCCGCACACGGCAGTCGCCCGCTTTGTCTCTCGAGCGTTGCGTCGGCGGTCGCTACGCGAGGGGATTCGGCGCGGGCGGCTCGCTGCGCCCCGCGCGCTCGGCGCCGATGCCTGCCACGACGACAAGCGCGATACCCGCAATCTGCAGCGCATTGGGAATCTGGGACAGCAGGATCGCACCCCACAGCGTGCCAATCGCTGGCTCGAGCGCCATCAAGGTGCCGAACGTGGCGGCGCTGAGTCGACGGAGCGCGGCCACCTCAAGGGCAAACGGGATCACCGGAGCAATCGCTGCGAGACCCACGGCAAGCGCGATCGCGCCGACTGTGATGTGCCCCCACGCCTGCGGGATACCAGGAATCGCAGCCGTGATCGCCGCGATCGGGATCGTGATCGCGAGCCCATCGAGCCCGTTGAACCGATCGCCCACGCTCTGCGTCAGCAGGATGTAGGACCCCCAGCCCGCACCCGCGATCAGCGCGAGAACGATGCCGAGCGTGTCCGTCTCGCCGACCCACGGCTCCGTCAGCACGACAACGCCCGCGAGCGCGAGCGCCGGCCACAGCAGCGCGCTGCGGCGATGCGCACGAAACGCCGCGACCGTCAGCGGTCCGAGAAACTCGATGGCGACGGTCGTACCGAGCGGCAGCCGATCGAGGGCGCCGAGGAACGCAACCATCATCACCCCGGTGATCACCCCGAGCAGCACCGCGATGCGAAGATCCTCGCGCGAGTAGCTGCGCAGCTTGGGACGGACGATCGCCAGCAGCATCAGGCCGCCGGCCGTGAGGCGCAGCCAACCGGTGCCGGCCGGCCCGACGATCTCAATCAGGCGCGGCGACAGCGCCACGCCGAGCTGCACGATCACGATCGCCGCCACCGCGAGCGACCACGCGGGAGCACGATCCGTCATCGGTGCGCGCCGAGCGCTACCAGCGGTCCCAGCGGATCAGGCTCGAGATATCGTCGCGCGGAGCGGGCCTGAAGGTCTCGCCCGTGTAGAAGCCCGTGGGAATCAGCGCCGACTGCGTCACTGCCTCGTAATCGATGCCGAGGATGTCCGCGCACTCGCGCTCGTAGGTGAGATGCAGCGTCGTCCAGCAGGTGCCGAGCCCGCGCGCACGAGCGGCGAGGCAGAAGCTCCAGCCGGCCTGCACGATTGATCCCCAGCCAGCCGCCTGCGCCTCGGACGACCACTGGTCGAGTCGCCCTGCCACGCACGGGATCACCATCGCCGGCACCTCGTGCATGCGATCGGCCAGATAGCGTGCCGATGAGGCCATCCGCTCCGTCGCCGGGTCGAGCTCGCCACCGGCATCGTCGTAACGGGCGCCCGCATAGGCGTCGTAGGACTTGAGGTACCACTGCGCGAGCGCGGCCTTCTGCGCGGGATCCGTCACCACCACGAACGTCCACGGCTGCGAGTTCGACGCCGTCGGTGCCTGCAGGGCAAGCGCGATGCACTCCTCGAGCAGCTCGCGCGGCACGGGGCGGTCGAAATCGAGGCGCTTGCGGACGGCGCGAGTGGTCGAGAGGAGCTGGTCGGGAGTGAGCTGCGGCATGCGGAAAGGCTACCCGACGCGTGCAGGCGTGACTCCGCTGGCTACGACGACGTCCAGCGGCGGACGATGCGCCCCAGGATGCGGTCCTGCATCGTCGCGGGCAGATTGCCGACGATCCAGATCGGCAGGTGCCCGGCGCCCGTCATCCGATACCGCGAGCGTCGCCCGTTGAGCGCCGCCTCGACGCACTCGGCGACGCGTACAGGTGACATCGACGGATGGCTCGCCCGCTGGTGCGCCATCTCGGTGCCGTGGCGGAGGAACGCGGCCTGCTCGGGATACGGCGTGTCGGTGGGGATCTTCGAGAAGTCCTGCTTGGCCTCGAGCTCCGTGGCAACGCCTGCTGGTCGGACGATCACGACGCGCACGCCGTACCGCGCGATCTCGCGTCGCAGCGAGACCGCCCAGGTCTCGAGCGCGGCCTTCGACGGCGCGTAGCCGGCGTTGAATGGCAGCACCGTGTGGGTCATCATCGCGGAGTTCACGACCACCGTCCCGTGCGCCTCGCGCACCAGCGGCAGAAACCCCTGCAGCGCGCGGACGGCACCGATGTAGTTGACGGACATCACGCGCTCGAGCGTCTCCAGCGGGGTGCCCTCCGCCGACGAGTCGCCGCTCATCGCGGCGATGCCGGCATTGCTGAAGTACCCGTGCAGGCCATCCGAGCCGACGGCCGAGCGGACCGTTGCCACCGCGGCGTCGACCGACTCCTGATCGCACACGTCGCAGATCACCGGCACGAGCGCCCCCGGGCCTGTGGTCGCCGCGACGAGCGCGTCACCATCCGCCGGCTTGCGCACGCCGGCGAACACGCGCCAGCCGTGCTCTGCCAGATGGAGCGCCGTGGCGCGTCCGATGCCGCTCGAGGCGCCCGTGATCATCACGTTTCGCATGGCGCTAGGTATAGCCGATCGATCGATCGGCGCACAGGGCTTTGCTCCGAGGATCCAGCCGGGTACGCTCTGGCGGCGTCGTTTCCTTCCGACCGACGCAGCCGTCCATGAACATCCCCGCCGCCACCGACGATCACGCCGCACCCGAGCTCGTCCACGTCGGCAAGGTCACGGCGCTGGCCGTGATCGCGGCGCTCGGCGGCTTCCTGTTCGGCTACGACAGCTCCGTCATCAACGGCGCCAACAAGGCGATCTACGAGCGCTTTGCGATCACCGATGGCTTCTTCCAGGGCCTCGTCGTGTCCATCGCGCTGCTCGGCTCCGCCCTCGGTGCCTTCGTCGGCGGCCGCCTCGCCGAGAAGCACGGCCGTAAGCGCGTCATGCTCGTCGCCGCAGTCCTGTTCCTGATCGCCGGCATCGGCTCCGCCTTCCCCGTCGCGATCTGGGACTTCATGGCCTGGCGCATCGTCGGCGGTTTCGCCATCGGCCTCGCTGCGATCGTCTCGCCGATGTACATCGCGGAGATCGCACCAGCCCATATGCGCGGGCGCCTCTCGTCGCTGTTTCAGTTCGCGATCGTGATCGGCATCTTCGCCACGCAGGTCGTCAACCAGATCGTGCTCAATCTCGCCGACGTCAGCGACTCCTATGACCTCGGTCCGCTCGAGGC
>JBPCSK010000017.1:0-2580 GCA_051007275.1 Gaiellales bacterium
GTGGGGGACTCGGTCGCGATGGCCATGCGCGCAGTATCGCAAGCCCGACCCGTCACACTGTCCCGCATCGACGCGCTCGCCCTCCTCCGTGCCCGTGATGTGATCACCCCGAGCCAGGACGTCGAGATCACGCGCCTCAAGGGCGGCTACTGGAACGACGTGGTGCGCGTGCAGGGGGACGGCTTCGACTGGGTCGCGAAGATCTTCGCCGTGCAGACCGGCTGGCGGCTGTTCCCGATCCTGCCCGACGAGGAAGCGCGGGCGCTGCTGCTCCTGCGCGGCCAGGGCATCGCACCGGAGTACGTGGAGTACCACCCGCGCGTCCGCGAGCTGCCGGCGGTGCTCATCTACGAGTGGGTCGAGGGGCGGGAGTGGGAGACGGGCACGACGCAGGTCGCCCACCTCTTCCGCCGCCAGCACGCCGTCCCCGCGGAGGGCTTTCGCGAGGTGCCGACGGGATCGGTCGGCATCGTCGAGCAGGGCGAGCGCCTCCTGCACGACGCCGATTCGCGTGATGCGGCGGCGCTGCGACGGCTGCGGCCAGCGGGTCGCGTGCAGCCGTCACCGCGCCGCTCGTTGCTGCACACGGATGCCGGGACGGGGAACTTCATCGTCGGTCCGCAGGGCATCCGCCTGATCGACTGGCAGTGCCCGGCGCTCGGCGACGCGGCCGAGGATCTCTTCACGTTCCTCTCGCCGGCGTTCCAGGTGCTGTACGGGCATGAGCCGCTGACCCCCGCGGAGCGCGCCGAGTTCCTCGCTGCGTACGAGGCTCCACAGGTGCTGGCGCGACTGACCGCGCTCGAGCCCGCGCTGACGTACCGGTTCGGCGCGTACTGCGCGATGCGGCGCCTGGAGCTCGAGCAGTCCGACCCGGCCGGTTCCGCGCGCTACGCTCGGGCTCTGGCTCTCTCCATCGCCGACCTCGAGGCATTCCGATGACGCTCCCGCCGATCGATCTCTTCATCCACACGTACTCGTTCCGGTTTCGGCTGATGCACGATCCGGACTTCTCGATCGTGGATCTGCTGGATCGGGCGGTGGCCGACGGCAACAGCGGCATCGGGCTGAACGTCAACGGTCCGCACTACCGCTTTCTCGGCGGCGACTCGCCGGCGCACGTCGCGATGGTGGCGGAGGCGCTGCGCGAGCGAGGTCTCGACGTGGACGTCGAGACCAGCTCGACGGATCCGAAGCACCTGACGACGCTGCTGGACCTCGCCGTCGCGCTCGGCGCGAAGCACCTGCGCACGTACACGCGGCACTCGGGGCCGCGCGCCCAGGTGCTCGACGCCACCATCCGCGATCTCGTCGAGGCGGCGCCGATCGCGGAGGATCGCGGCGTGCCGATCCTGCTCGAGAACCACGAGGAGTTCACCGGCGTCGAGGTGGCCCGCATCCTCGAGGCGGTCGATCACCCGTACGCGCTCGCGCTCTATGACTACGGCAACTCGATGATGCTGCGCGAGGATCCGCTGGAGGCGCTCGAGGCGATGCTGCCGTGGACGCGCAAGGCGCACATGAAGGATCACGTCGTGATGCACGGCATGGTCTGCGGCGTGCCGACCGGCGAGGGCGTGCTCCCGCTCGAGGCGATCACGCGCCGCCTGCTCGAGGCGGGCGTCACCCGCATCGGCTTCGAGAACGTGTGGGGCTACACCTGCCCGTTCCATCCGCGCGAGGACGGCCTGCCGGAGGAGACCGGCGGCGCGATCTTCGCACCGCACACGGACCCGCACGACCCGGTGTTCTTCCTCCCCGACGTGCTGGTCGAGGTCGAGCGCGACGCGGCCCGGGTGATCGAACTGGAGGAGCTCTCGTACCAGCGCGCCAGCGGCCACGTGCGGCGGCTGCTGCGCGACGCCGGTTTCAGCGTGCGCTGATTCGCCGCCGAGTCGGCGGGGTGCCGCGTTTGTATGCTCGCGGGGTTCCGCTCACCGTGCTTGGAGGATCTGATGTCGCGTCGCACCCCCGTTCTGGCAGCCATCTTCCTCGTGGTGATCGGCGCCATGTCGCTCGTCACCGGCGCCGACAAGGCAGCTGCTCAGGGGAAGGTCACTGCCTGCGTTTACTCGGCGCCGTACTACCCGTTCTTCCTCCCGGCCAACGCCGGTTCGTGTCCCGTCGGGTATCGGCGCATCGAGTGGAGCATCGTCGGTCCTCGGGGGGAGCGAGGACCTCGTGGTGAACGCGGACTGCAGGGAGAGAGGGGCGAGCGAGGGGAGAAGGGTGACACCGGGGCAACGGGCAGCACCGGTCCGCAGGGCGCAACGGGTGCCACCGGGGCGACGGGCCCGGCGGGCCCCACGGGTCCGGCCGGTCCCACCGGTCCCACCGGTCCCACCGGTCCGGCGGGCGCCACCGGCGCGCAAGGCGCACAGGGGCCGGGAACCACGATCTACGGGTACATCCTCGGTGGCGGGACACTTTCTCAGGGCTACTCGTCGAACATCGCCACCGTGACGCACACCGGCGTAGGAGACTACTTCGTGTTCATATACCGGCCCGGTGGCACGTTTGGCTGCATCCCGCAGGTGACCCCAGCCTGGCCGAGCGGCTCGCCGATTGTGTCGGTCAGCA
>JBPCSK010000018.1:0-3874 GCA_051007275.1 Gaiellales bacterium
TGGCCGCGCTTGCCGAGCGTCTCCGCCGCCTTCATGCCGGCGGCGCCACCACCGACGACGACCCAGTGTCCCGGGTTCTCGGCGGGCACGAGCTCGCGGAACCTGCCCTCGCGACCCGTGGCCGGATTGACGGTGCACGAGACGGGGAAGCCCTTGTAGATGCGGCCGATGCAGCCCTGGTTGCCGCGGATGCAGTGGATGATCTCATCCGACTTGCCCGCCGCCGCCTTGCTGGCGAAGTCCGGGTCGGCGATCAGCGCGCGCGTCATGGCCACCATGTCGGCCTTGCCGCTCGCGACGATCTCCTCGCCCAGGGCCGGATCCTTGATGCCGCCGACGGTGAAGACCGGAATGGCGGAGACGGCCTTGACGCGCGCCGTCATCTCGACGAGGTAGCCATCCGGCTCGTCCGACGGCTGCATCGCCATGTGGATGTTGTGGTACCCGGCCGCCGAGACGTTGATGAAGTCGATCGCCGTGTGCTCCTGCAGGTGCTGAGCCGCCGCGACCGCGTCCTCGACGTCGAGGCCGCCCGGCATGAAGTCGTGCAGGTTGAGGCGGATGCCGACGGTCCAGTCCGAGCCGACCTTCGCGCGGATCGCGTCGATCACCTCGCGCGTGAGGCGCAGGCGATTCTCCAGCGAGCCGCCGTACTCGTCGGTGCGCTTGTTGTAGAGGGGGCTGAGGAACTGGTGGAGCAGGTACGAGTGCGCGATGTGCACCTCGGTGCCATCGAAGCCGCCCTCGCGCGACAGCTCCGCGCACTGCGCCCACCAGTCGATCAGCTCCTGGATGTCCTCGCGCTCCATCGCCTTCGGCATCTCGCCGTACGAGGGGCTCTTCACGTTTGACGGGCCCCACAGCACGCGGATGTCGTCGGCCGAATCGCTGGTGGCGTTGCCGCCGAAGTGGTTGAGCTGCTCGAAGATCTTCGCGCCGTGCTCGTGCACCGCGTCGGTCAGCTTCTGATTCGTCGCGACGGCATCCTTGAGGAAGGCCCACATGAAGCGCTGGTTGCCGGTCGTCGAGGTGGGGTGCACGAGGCGGTTGCCGGTGATGAGGAGTCCCGCGCCGCCCTTGGCACGCGCCACCTGGTAGTCGATGTCACGCTGCGTGTCGGCGCCGAACTGGCTGTACATCTTCGCGTGGGCCGTCTGCATGATCCGGTTGCGGACCTCGGTCGTGCCGATCTGCAGGGGGCTCAGCAGGTGCGGGTACTCGCTGCTCATCGGGCAATCCCCTCCTCAGGAGATGGATTGACGAAAGCCTAGTGGAGCAGGCGTCGATGCGAAAGGCGCGCAGCCCCGCGTTTCCGCAGGCGGTAGGCTGCTCCTCTCACGAACCCGGAGAGCACCATGCTGTCGAAACACGAGCAGGACGACACCCAGATCGCGCCGCTGTACGGCACGCGTGCCATGGTCGATCCGATTCCGAAGTGGAAGCTCGCCGACGGCGAGATGTCCGGGGACGCCGCGTACCAGGTCATCCACGACGATCTGACGCTGAACGGCAACCCGCTGCTCAACCTCGCGTCGTTCGTGACGACGTGGATGGATCCGCAGGCGCGCGAGCTGATGATGGAGTCGATGCCCGTCAACTTCGTCGACGCACCGGAGTATCCGCAGACCGCCGACCTCGAGCGGCGCTGCGTCTCGATCATTGCCGACCTCTTCAACGCCGATGCCACGGGCGACACCGCGGTCGGCACGTCGACGGTCGGCTCGTCCGAGGCCGTCATGCTCGCGGGCCTCGCGCTGAAGTGGAACTGGCGCGCGCGTCGAGCTGCGGCTGGCAAGCCGGCGGACAAGCCGAACATCGTGACCGGCTCGAACGTGCAGGTCGTGTGGGAGAAGCTGGCGCGCTACTTCGACATCGAGCTCCGCTGCGTCGACATGACGCACGAGCGCACCGTGATCGGCGTTCCGGAGGCCAAGGCGCTGGTCGACGAGAACACGATTGCCGTCGTCGGGATTCTCGGCTCGACGTACACCGGCGAGTTCGAGCCGATCCAGGAGCTCGACGCGATGCTGCAGGAGCTCAACGAGCAGACGGGGTGGGACGTGCCGCTGCACGTCGACGCGGCCTCCGGCGGCTTCGTTGCGCCGTTCGCCTATCCCGACCTGATCTGGGACTTCCGCCTACCGACCGTCAAGTCGATCAACGTCTCCGGACACAAGTACGGCCTCGTCTATCCCGGCGTCGGCTGGGCGATCTGGCGATCGCGCGCAGAGCTGCCCGATGATCTGCTGTTCCACGATGCGTACCTCGGCGAGGACCAGATCACGTTCAACCTCAACTTCTCCAAGGCGTCGAACCAGGTCGTCGGCCAGTACTACAACTTCCTCCGCCTCGGCCGCGCGGGCTACACGCGCATCATGGAGGGACTGCTCTCGACGGCCGCATACATCGCGGATCAGGCCGAGGCCGGCGGGCACTTCAACGTGATCAGCGCCCGCGATGCCCTGCCGCTCGTGACGGTGACGCTGAAGGACAGCGAGCGCTACTCGTGCCACGACCTCTCGGACAAGCTGCGCGAGCGCGGCTGGGTGATCCCCGCGTACCCGCTGCCGCCGAAGGCCGACGATATCGACTGCCTCCGGGTCGTGATCCGCGAGGGCTTCAGTCGCGACATGGCCGACCGCCTGCTCGAGGACGTCACCCGTGCGGTCAACGCGCTCGACGCGCAGCCGCCGGTGGCGCCGCGGCGCGTGCGACATCACCGCAGCGCGCAGGCCGTCTGCTGAGGCTCAGCTCGCGGCGATGCCACCGGCCGACACTGCGGTGGCCGGTGTCGGCGACGAGCCGACCAGCGTGAGCAGGCCGTTCGCGCCGATGCGGAACACCGCGATGTCCTTCGCGTCGGGCCGCGACACGTACAGAAAGTGCCCGTCGGCCGAAGTGGCCATGTCGCGTCCGTCCCCACCGACCGGGATCGTGCCGAGCACGGCGATGGCGCCCGCGTTGGAGACCGACAGCGTGGCGACCTCCTTGGAGACGGCGTTCAGGCCCCACGCGTACTGGCCGGATGGCCCGACCGCGACCCAGCAGGCTCCTGCCTGCCCGAGAATCGGCGTCGACACCGGCGTGATGCCGCCTGCAGAGGTGATCTGCTCGGAGGCGAAGGCACCCGATTCCGGCGGGCGAAGATCAAGCAGGCTGACGATCGCCTGATTGGCGGGCGTCAGGCCGAACCCGTACGTCCACATCGGCGCGAGCGGCACGAGCGATTCCGCCGGGGTGGGGACACCGTCATTGCCAACCCGGAACGTGGCCAGGCCCTGCGACTTGCGGGTCGTGACGACGAGGTAGCGGCCGCGTGCGGTGAACGCGATCTGGCCGCCGTCGGTTGCGTCGCCCACGGTCTGCAGCGAGCCCGGCACGGGTGTCACGCGCTGCCTGCCGACCGTGAACGTCTGGATCGTCGTGGTGCCGCCTGGGGTCGTGCTGAGCGTGGCGAGCCTCGTGCCGTGGATGGCGACGCTGATCGTCTGGGCCCCGCCAGCCGCAGCCGACCCTGCAAACGCGGCGCGTCCAGCGGTGCTGACCGTGAACACCGCGACCGCGCCGGACGCTGCGTTCACCGCGGCAACGCGGCAGCCATCAGTGGAGACCGCAACGGCGCCGCCGGAGGTCAGATGCTCACCCGTGCACAGCCCACCGGCATCGACCAGCTGGCGCTGCGTCAGCAGGCCGTTGCGCCCGGCTTGGAGCACCACGAGCTGGTTGCCGGTTGGATCGTTCGTCTCCGTGTACACCTGGCCTGCACCGCAGGCGGGTGTCGCGGCCTGCGCGGCGCCGACGATGATCAGCAGGAGGCCGACGGCCGCGGTGACGAGGACGAGGCGAGAGCGAAGCATGCGCGCCAGTCTAGCGC
>JBPCSK010000019.1:0-2947 GCA_051007275.1 Gaiellales bacterium
TACGGACGGAGCACTGAGGTCGACGTGATGATGAACAGCTCCAGAGGCAGGGTGTTGATGGCACCCGACACCAGGAACGTGCGCTCGAACTCGTTGAGCGCGAGCGTGAAGCCGAACAGGCCGGCGCCGAACACACCCGTCCACACGAGTGGCAGGGTGACCTCGCGGAATGTCGTAACGCTGCCCGCACCCAGATCGCGTGCGGCCTCTTCGGAGCGTGCGTCGTAGCGGTTGAAGATCGACATCATCACGAGGAAGCCGAAGGGCAGTGCCCAGACGGCCTGCACGCCGATGATCGGGATGTACCCGAGCGGAGCCTGACCGGTGTGGTAGTTGATACCGATGTCGTTCAGGTACGGCGTGGAGTAGTACAGGAGGAACGAGAGACCCAGCGAGAGCAGCAGACCCGGGGTCATGAGGCTCAGCAGGATCGCGTAGAACAGGATTCCCGAGCCGCGGAACGCGCGTCGGAACGCCATGCCGAGGGTGAGGGAGAGGAGCGCCGTGATCGCCGCGACGATCAGGGAGATCCAGAGGGACTTGCCGATGCCGTCGCGAACGCCGGCCATCAGGTCGGAGTCGGCGTTGAGCTCGCTGTACCAGTGGAACGAGCCGAGCCCATGCGCCGGCAACGTCATCGAACCCGACGTGTCCTGCAGGGACAGCACGCCCATGGTGATCATCGGCCCGTACATGAACAGGGCGAAGATGACGAAGAACACGAGCAGGATGGGCTTCGACCGGTTGATCGGCAGGAACACCATTGCGAGGAACGGAATCTCGATGATGATCAGCTCGATGAGGTACCAGACGTACGTCATCACACAACCTCCCGGATCTTCGAGAAGCGCAGCATGATCGCCACGCCGACGGTCATGACCGCCACGAGGATGGTGGCACCCGCTGCCGCCTTCGGCAGGTCGGGCAGCACGTACGCCTCGTAGACGAGGGTGCCGACGGATTGCACCGTGCCACCGCCGATCAGACGCACCGTCGCGAACTCGCCCATGGTGAGGACGAAGACGAAGATGCAGCCGATCAGCACGCCGGGCAGGGACAGCGGGAAGATGACCTCCCGGAAGACCTTCGCCGGAGTGGCACCGAGGTCACGTGCGGCCTCGATCGCCGCGTTATCCAGCGTTGCGAGCTGGAAGAAGATCGGCGTGACCATGAACAGGACGTACAGCTGGATGAGCGCCAGCGTGATCGCGAACGTCGAGTAGAAGAGCGCATCGATCGGCTCCTTGATGACGTGCAGCACTTCCACGAGGAAGTAGTTGATCAGACCCTGACGGCCCAGGACGGGCAGCCAGGAGACGATGCGCACCACGTACGCGACCCAGAACGGGGCGAGCACGACGATGAACAGCGCGATCTGGAACTTGACCGCCTTGATGCACCGCGCCAGGAAGAACGCGACCGGGTAGCCGATCACGATGCAGAGCAGCGTGATGATCAGCGAGCGGATCACGGTGTCACGCAGCGTGTTGGCATACACGCTCGTCTCGAAGAGGCGCCCGTAGGCGGCTCCCGTGAACGAGAACGCCTCGAAGCCCACAGGAGTGCGCTCCCAGACGGACACGAGGACGATCATGACGAGCGGTGCGATCAGGAACAGGAGCAGCCAGATCGTGCCCGGTGCGATCCACGCCAGCGTGACGAGCGGCGAGCGCGTCGGGCCGGACGTGGCGACGATGCCCTGTGGGGCCTCGGGATGATGCGGCGTCTCGATGGCAGCGGCCTCGGCAACCTCTGCCTTGGCCTCATCGAGGGCGTGGTGGTCGTTACTGCTCAAGGAGGTGACCGTCCTCACGCGTCCAGCTGGCGGTGATGTCCTTGCCCTCGAAGGCGCGGATCTCCGCGTAGCGCTCCTCGTGCACCTTCGCCAGGAACGGCTGGCCGTCAAGGTCCATGTGCAGCTTGACCGAGTCGCCGAGGTACTCGGCGAAGTCGAGGCGGACCTTGAGGCCGTTGACGGCCGGGGCGGCGTCGGTGCTGATCTTGACGGCGCTCGCGCGGATCGCCATCGCACCCTCGTCGCCGACGTTGCCCGAGCCCTCGACCTCGACCTTGCCATACGGCGTGTCGATGGTGACGGTGCCGCCGGAGGCAGCCGAGATCTTGCCTCGGAGCACGTTGTTGTCACCCATGAACTTGGCCACGAACTCGTTGCGCGGATGACGCGCGAGATGCTCGGGGGAGCCAACCTGCTGCACGACCGCGTCGCCCATGACGACGATGCGATCGGCCATCGAGAGGGCCTCTTCCTGATTGTGCGTCACGTGGATGAACGTGATGCCGAGCTCGCGCTGCAGCGCCCGCAGCTCGACGCGCATGCGCAGCTGCAGGAGACGGTCGAGACCACCGAGCGGCTCGTCGAGCAGGATCGCCTTGGGGCGCGTGACGAGCACGCGGGCAAGCGCGACGCGCTGCTGCTGGCCGCCCGAGAGCTCACGCGGCTTGCGGTCCATCATCTTGGTCAGGCCCACGAGCTCGATCGCGGCCTTGGCCTGGATCTCGCGCTCCGTCTTGTCGACACCCTGCATCTTGAGGCCGAAGGCGACGTTGTTGAGCACCGACTTGTGCGGGAACAGCGCGTAATGCTGGAACACCGTGGTGATCGGGCGATTAGCCGGCGACACGCCATTCATCAGCTCACCGTCGATCGTGACGGTGCCGCTCGACGGATCGTCATGGCCGGCGATGATGCGCAGCGTCGTCGTCTTGCCGCAGCCCGAAGGCCCGAGGAAGACGACGTACTCGCCGTTCGCGATCTCGAGGTTGACGTCTGAGACTGCCGTGACGTTACCCGGGAAGACCCGGTACACGTCTTTCAGTACGAGCCCTGTAGCACTCCCCCGGTTTCCCGTTTCTCTCTAGTTCCGTTGTGGCGGGGGCGCCCGAAGTCGCCCCCTCCGGGTACTGCCTGCAGGACAAGAACGCCTTA
>JBPCSK010000020.1:0-1896 GCA_051007275.1 Gaiellales bacterium
GCTCGGGCTCGCCACCGTCGAGCGGTGCGAAGCCATGCTCGGAGAGACTCAGGCCCTGGTCGCGCGCGCGCTCGCGCAGCGCCACGTTGTGCGCCTTCGAGCCGGTGAAGTGCTGGAGCAGCGAGCCCCACTGCGACGGATGGATGACGCGGAGATCGACCTGCATGCCGTCGTGCAGCACAACCGACGCCTTGGCGTCGCCGAGCGCGATCACGTCCTGCACGCCGGGGTGCTCCGCGAAGCGCTGCAGCAGCGGACCCGGATCGTCCGACGAGGCGACGAGATCGACGTCGCCGACGACCTCCTTGCGACGGCGCAGCGAGCCGGCGATCTCGGCCTCGCGGCAGCCCGGCTCGGCGCGCAGCGCATCGACCAGCATCTCCGCGCGCTCGAGCGCGTGGTCGAGCAGGATCACGTGCTTGCGCGGACCGCCGCCGGCGTTGAGCGCGTCGAGGATCGTCTGCTCCTTCTTCGCGCCGAGGCCCTTCAGCTCGCGCAGCTGGCCCGCCTCGCACGCGGCCTTGAGCGCGTCGGGCGAGTCGATGCCCAGCTCGGCGTAGAGGCGCTTCGCCGTCTTCGGGCCCACGCCCGGCACGCCCATCATCTCGACGAGGCCATCCGGGTACTTCTCCCGCAGCTTCTCGAGCGCCTGCAGCGTGCCGGTCTCGCGGTACTCATCGACCTTCGCTGCGATCGTGGCGCCGAGGCCCGGAAGGTCGGTGAGCCTCCCCTCCTCTGCCATCCGCTCGACCGACTCGGCCGTCGTGCGGAACTGATCGGCGGCACGGCGATACGCGATCACCTTGTGGACGATCGCGCCGTCGAGCTCCGACAGGCTCGCGAGCAGATCGAAGAGGTCGGCGACCTCGCCGTTCTTCACCGCCATCGTCGACTCCGTCGCTCGCGCATGCCCGCAACGTCGCATACCCGGCAGATGCCCGCAAGCGGATCGCAGTGCGCTGCCCCACAGAAACGTGCGGCATGATCCGTCCGGATGAGCAGTGCCGCCACCGAGCGATTCGTCGTCTGCGTGCCGACGTACAACGAGCGCGAGAACCTCGAGCGGATGATCGAGGCGATTGCTGCCGCGCGCGAGCGTGCGACGGTCCCCGGCGACGTGCTCGTGATCGATGACGGCTCGCCCGACGGCACCGGTGAGATCGCCGATCGCCTCGCCGCCGAGCACGATTGGGTGCACGTGCTGCACCGCACCGCGAAGGAGGGCCTCGGCCGCGCGTACCTCGCCGGCTTCCGCTGGGCGCTCGACGCGGGCTACGACTACATCTGCGAGATGGACTGCGACTTCTCGCACGACCCGGGCCGCCTGCCCGACCTCGTCGCCACCGCGCAGCGCGGCGCCGACCTCGTGATCGGCTCGCGCTACACGCGCGGCGGCGGCGTGCGCGACTGGTCGCTGGCACGCCGCGTGATCTCGCGCGGCGGCTGCCTCTACGCGCAGGCGTTCCTCCAGCTCGGCATCCGCGACCTGACCGGCGGCTTCAAGTGCTTCCGCCGCGCCGTCCTCGAGGCGATCGACCTCGACGATGTGACGGCCGAGGGCTACGCCTTCCAGATCGAGATGACATACCGCACGTCGCTGCTCGGCTTTCGCATCGAGGAGGTGCCGATCACCTTCACCGACCGCGTCGCTGGCGGCTCGAAGATGTCGCGTCGCATCGTCGCCGAGGCCTCGTGGCGCGTGCCGACGCTCCGCGTCCGCGCGCTGCGGCACGAGCTGCCGAAGCGCTGAAGCCCGGCTTACGGAAGTTCCGCACCGTACACGTGTGCCCTGATTTATCGTGAGGCGATGCGCAGCAGAACGCTTCTCGCTCTGATCGTCGTCGCCGCCGTCGGCGTCGTCGCGATTGGCGGCGTGCTCGTCGCGCGCGCTTACGC
>JBPCSK010000021.1:0-2112 GCA_051007275.1 Gaiellales bacterium
GTCAAGGTCACCGTGGCAATCGCGATGGGGGTTCTCCGTCGCCCCAGAACAAGGGTCTAGGCGAGATGCCTCGCTTTTCAGTCATCGCGCTGGTTTTCGGCTCAGGGCTATTCTTGCTTACATTTGAATTGACACGTCGGCGGCGACTCATAGAGAAGTACGCGATTCTCTGGTTCGCGACTGCGGTGATCATCGTGATCGTCGCCGTTGTCCCGGGCGCGCTCGATTTCATCGCAGATGCGCTGGGAATCTCCTATGCCCCCGCCGCGTTGCTCCTCGTCGCGTTCATATTCTCGTTAGCGGTCACGCTCCATCTCTCCATGGTGCTGTCGCGCGTCACGCGCCAACTCACTCTCCTTGCGCAAGAACACGCCATTCTGCAATCTCGGGTGGAAACGAGAGACTCGCGGGTCGACGATAGCCACAACGATTCGCCTGCGTAGGCGACCGATTACACCCCGGGCGGTCGAGTGCGACGACCTAGGAACGCGCCGACAGCACCTCGGCCACGGCGGTCTCGAGATGCGCATCTTTCTCGACACGTGAGACTCTCGATCGAATCGACACGAGCTTTTCGGTCTGAAACTTCTTACCAATGGTGATCCTTGTCGGCACGCCGATCAGATCGGCGTCGGCGAAGCGCACGCCGGTCGATGAATCCCGATCATCAACGACAACGGCGATCACATCCGCCGTCAGCGCCGCGTCGAGCTCGTCGGCCGCGGCCAGCGCGGCCTCCCCGATCGGCGTGATCCACACGTCGTAGGGCGACACGGCCGGCGGCCACACGAGACCGTCCTCGTCGTGGCACTGCTCGGCAATGGCGGCAACGGTGCGCGCTGGCCCGATGCCGTACGACCCCATCCAGATCGGCTGCTCCACACCGCTCTCGTCGAGGTACGTGGCTCCGAGCGCGTCCGAGTAGCGCGTGCCGAGCTGGAAGATGTTGCCGACCTCGATCGCCGGCTCGATGCGCAGTGGACTGCCGGTCTCGACGGAGAGCTCGCCCTCCTCGACGTGCCGGATGTCGACGACGCGACCGTTGAAGTCACGGACGAACTCGGCGCCGTGCAAATGCCAATCCGTGCGGTTGGCACCCGTCAGGTACGCACCCGTCGTGAGCACGGGATCGACGATCACCTCGCGCACCTGTCGGTCTTTGAGACCGACGGCGCCGATCGAGCCGGGCTCGGCCCCGAACGTCTCGCGGATCTCCTCGGGCGTAGCGGGTCGGAACGGCGCGCCGATCGCGCGCGCGAGCTTGAGGTCGTGCGCGCGGTGGTCGCCGCGCACGAGCGCGAGCACGACGCCGCCCTTCCCGTCCTCCGGCACGACGATCACCGACTTGGCGGTCAGGCGCGGATCGCGGCCGACGTACTCGGCGAGCTGCTCGATCGTCGTGATGCCGGGCGTCTCGATCTCGCGAATCGGCTCCGACGGACCGAAGTCGGGAACAGACGCGCGCGAGACGGCCATCTCGATGTTCGCGGCGTACGAGCCGTCTTCCGACAGCGCAATGCGGTCCTCGCCGGCGGGCGACGGGGCCATGTACTCCATCGCGGCCGAGCCGCCCATCATGCCGACGTCGGACTCGACCTCGTAGTACTGCAGCCCGAGCCGGTCGAAGATGCGCCGGTAGGCCCCGGCCTGCGCGTCATACGACTGCTGCAGACCCTCGCGATCGCGATCGAGCGAGTACGCGTCCTTCATGATGAACTCGCGCGTCCGCAGCAGGCCTCCCTGGGGTCGCGGCTCGTCGCGCTCCTTCGTCTGGAACTGGTACCACATCTGCGGGAGATCGCGATAGTAGCGGATCTCGGCAGCGGCGTGCAGCGCGTCCGTCTCCTCTTGCGTCATCGCGAGCACGAGCTCGGACCCCTTGCGGTCCTGCAGCTTGAAGAGCTCGGGGATCGCATTTCGCCCGGTCTGCCGCCAGAGATCCTCGGGGTGCATGATCGGCATCAGCAGCTCCTGGCAGCCGATCGCGTCCATCTCCTCGCGGATCACCTGCATGGTGCGCGTCAACGTGCGATAGCCGAGCGGCATGAACGACCAGAGGCCGGAGCCGACCTGCCGCACGTAGCCCGCTCGGACCAGCAAGCGATGCGACGC
>JBPCSK010000022.1:0-2195 GCA_051007275.1 Gaiellales bacterium
GCCCGACGTGCGGCACGGCCTTCGCCGCCGACGCCGTCTCCACGCAGGGCACCGTCTAGCTCCGGGGGCGGGAATGCCCTGGATCCGCATCGATGGCGACGAGCTGCGCGTGGATGACGCGCGCATCGTCTGGACACCTGCCGTGAGTGCGAACGCCGAAGGCATCGCCTTCTGGCTGCGCGCGTCGGGTGGCCGCTCGGTGATGCACATCGCAGGCTGGGCGCCGGGCGCGAGCGCAGCCGACCTCGACGGGCAGGACGTCCGCATCGAGAGCCCCGGTCCCGACGCCGGCGTGGACGGGCGCTTCATGACGCACGCCCGCGTGCGCTGCGGCCGCGTCACGAGCGACCGCGCCGTTGTGAGCATCGACGGCAGCGTCGAGGCGCTCGATCCGGCCGACGAGTCGCGCGCCGTCTTCGAGGCCGACCTCGTGTGCACCGTCGCGCCGATGGCCGAGCGCGATCACTGCATCGGCTGCGGCGGTCCGCTCGATCGCTACGCGGAGACGCGCGACGAATTCGTGGCGGGCTTCCGCATCTCCCAGCGCGTGCTGCCAGTCCTGTGCCCGAGCTGCGTCGGCGCCGTGGACCAGCCGCGCTTCTGCCCGACGTGCGGCACGGCCTTCGCCGCCGACGCCGTCTCCACGCATGGCGAGGAGGGCCGCACGGGCTACACCGCCCGCTGCGCGCAGGGCCACGTGTTCAGCGGCGCGCTACCGGGCTAGTCCCCCGCGCGCTCGCGCGGCACGATGCAGAGGTCCGCATCGAGCGCCCGCGCGAGCTTGAGCAGCGTCTTCTGCGTTGGGTTGACGCCCGCTGCCTGCTCGATGCGGCTGATCTGACCCTGCGGCACGCCAGAACGCTCGGCAAGTTGCGCCTGCGTCATCCCGCGACCGTGCCGAAGCGCGTTGATCGACATGCCGAGGCGGATCTCGGAGCGGTGCAAGCGGGCCTCTTCGCGCTCAGCGGGCGTGAGGCGCTCCCAGATCTCGCGACCGTGCTCCTCGAAGGGGGTCAGTGTTCTGCTCATGACAGCCATTATGCAATAAACCTCATATGGTGGAGTGGCGGCGTCGATGGTCCTCGAGTCGCCGTCGCGCTTCCTCGATTGCCGCTCGTTGGTGCTTCGGATGCCTGCCTTTGTCGAGGCCACCGAGGACGATGACGACCCGCCCGCGGGCCGTACCGAAGAACACGCGGACCAAGAGCGTGTCGCGTCAAATCCGGAGCTCGAACAGGCCACGCCCGAGGCTGCGACCCCAGTGGTCGCGACACACATTCGGCCCGTCGAGCGCGAGCCGAATCTCGATCTCATCGAAAACGGCGCGAGCAGCGGATGGTGGCAGGCCATCTACCCACCGCCGAAACGGCGCGCGTCCCGATGCATCGACGTAGTACTCGATCCGCCACGGCCCACCCATGCCATCGACGGTAGGCACGCCCGCCGCACGCTCGAGCGGCGCTTCCGCACCGCTCTGCACCAGACCGGCTCCGGCGGGCGACGCCATGTGGCGTCACTCCTGCCGGAGC
The DNA here is from genome assembly GCA_051007275.1 of Gaiellales bacterium. Classification (GTDB taxonomy): domain Bacteria; phylum Actinomycetota; class Thermoleophilia; order Gaiellales; family F1-60-MAGs149; genus F1-60-MAGs149. The sequence continues at coordinate 1,530 of JBPCSK010000022.1, forward strand.
GAGGTCGGGACGAGAGGATTTGAACCTCCGACCACTCGGCCCCCAGCCGAGTGCGCTACCAGACTGCGCCACGTCCCGATACGCGGGCAGTCTACCCGACCACGGGCATCCGCCCCGCTGCCATCCGTGACGTACGCTGCGGGCATGGATGAGGCCGATTTCGACCAGGTCGTCGAGGACGCGCTCGACGAGCTGCCCGAGTGGGCGGCCGACGCGCTCGACAACGTGGTCGTGCTCGTCGAGGAGCAGGACGCGGACGATCCCGACCTGCTCGGCCTCTACGTCGGCGTGCCACTGACGGAGCGCGGTCACGAGCCGCCGATCGGCCCCGCGCGCATCCTCATCTACCGCCGTCCGCTGACGGAGATGTGCGACTCGGTTGAGGAGCTCCGCGAGGAGATCCGCATCACGGTGCTGCACGAGATCGGCCACCACTTTGGCATCGACGAGGATCGCCTCGATGAACTCGGGTACGCCTAGCCGAGACCGAGACGGGACAGCACGCGACCGACTCCTCGCTGCACGGTGCGGTCAAGATCCAATCCGAGACGATCGGCAATCCGCTCGTCCACGCGACGCATCGTCTCGTTGGCGACGCGGCCAGCCACGAGCGGTTCGATCGCCGTGCCGTGGATGCGAGTGAGACCTGCGACCATCGCGACGCGC
>JBPCSK010000023.1:0-5638 GCA_051007275.1 Gaiellales bacterium
CCACGGCGATCTCCATAGAAATAGATACACGCGCGACCGGGTGGTCGTTCGCCTCGTCCTCGAAGGTGTAGCCGGGGCCGCCGGAGCCGGTGCCCGTCGGATCGCCGCCCTGGATCATGAAGTCGGGGATGACGCGGTGGAAGATCAGGCCGTCGTAGTAGCCGTCGTTCGACAGCTTGACGAAGTTCTCAACGGTCTTGGGAGCGTCATCGGGGAAGAGCTCGAGCACGATCGTGCCCTTGCTCGTCTCCATGTTGGCCTTGGTCGCCACAGGTGCGCCTTTCGGTCGAAGGTGAGGACGAAGCCTAGTGCGGTCGGGCTCGCGGTGAGGCGGCGAAGCGGTCATGCTTCGGCGCGGTGCATCACTACGCCTCCCATCTCGCGCATCACGCCGATGCGGACACCGCGGTCGACGTCGCGGCCGACCACATCGACCATGAGCTTCGCGGACTCGCGCCGACGCTCGTGATCGTCGCCGCATCCGATCACTTCCGCGACGAGGCCGATGCCGTGCGGCGTGCAGTCGTGCGTCGCTTCCCGACTGCGACGATCGCTGGCGCGGTCATCCCGGGCGGCGTGATCGGCGTCCGTGAGGAGACCGAACGCCAGCCGGCGATCAGCCTGCTCGCAGCGGTCCTGCCGGCGCACGCGGCGGTGGTGTTCGAGCTGGATCACCCTGACGAGCTGCCGGGCGATACGGACACCCTGGTGCTCTTCGCGGATCCCTACACCCTCGAGGCCGAGCGCCTGCTGGATCGCGCGGATCGGCTGGGGGTCGACATCGTCGGCGGATTCACCGGAGGCTACGGGGCCGGGAGCGCCCGTCTGCTCACGCGTGAGGCCGTGCGTACCGCCGGCGCCGTCGCCATCCGATTCGATCTGCCCGGGGTCGAGGCGCTGGTCTCGCAGGGCGCGCGCCCGGTTGGCAGCGACCTGGTGATCACGGCAGCCGAGGGCAACGTCGTCCTGGAGCTGGCCGGCAAGCCGGCGGCCGAGCAGCTGCATATCGTGCTGGGCTCGCTGTCCCCTGAGGATCTGCAGCTCGCGCGCACGGGGTTGATGGCCGGCATCGTGATCGACGAGAACCGCCCGGAGTACGACGTCGGGGACTTCCTGGTGCGCGGCCTGCTCGGTGTCGCTGGCGCTAGCGGTGGGCTGGCGGTAGCAGCGGAGCCGCGGGTCGGGCAGACGTTCCGCTTCCACGTGCGAGACGGTGATGGCGCCGATCACGATCTTCGGCGCGTGCTCGGCGCGGCAAGCTCGACCGCGGGCGCGGCGCTGATCTTCGCCTGCAACGGTCGTGGCCGGCACATGTTCGAGGCGCCGCACCACGATGCGAATGTCGTCGCGGATGTGCTTGATGTCCCACTCGTCGGCGGGTTCTGCCAGGGCGAGCTCGGACCCGTCGCAGGGGCCAATCATGTGCATGCATTCACCGCGACGATGCTGACGTTGCCCCTCTGACGCGTCGTCAGAGGTGGGACAGAACCGCATCTGCATGCGCGGTATACAGCCGATTGCAGCGCTACATTCCGCGAGTATTTCACGGCTGTGAGCGGATTCTCGCAATCAGTCACAAAGTGTATGATTAGTCGCGTTGCGATTCGGCGAGTGGCCGATCCGCAGAGACGAGATAAGGATGATCACGGCATGAGCAGCTCCGAAATGGCGCAGAAGGCACTCCCCGGATTCCTCGAGTCGGTGCGCGTCGCCGACCGGGCGCTCCTCGATGTCGCGCGGACGCGTCGACTTCGTCCGATGGAGGCGTACCTCCTCCTGATCCTGCTCGACGAGGATGACGCTGTCAGCACCGCCCACGTCGCCGCGCGCATCGCGGCGTCCTCGAGCCAGGCGAAGCAGCTCGCGCTCGCCCTGCAGGTGCGTGGGCTCGTGGCGCGCCGGGATCGCACGGGACTGACCGCCCTCACGGATGAGGGGCGTGCAGAGGCCGCCGACCTGGCTGCCGATGTCGTCGCCGCGCTGCAGGAGCGCTTGGGTGCGTTCGACGCCGCCAGCGCCTGGCGCACAGTGACCGCTTAGGCGGTCACTGCTTCAGCGCTGCGCGTGCCGCCGCTTCGAGCTCGCCCTGGGTGACGGCGCCCTCGAACTTCGCCGTGATCTTTCCCTGCGCATCGACGACGAACACCCACGGCTCCGTGGGGAGATGCCAGGCGTCCACCCATGGCGCCGCGCCCTTCGAGGGATCGAGATCGGTGTAGATCTCGGCGTGCACGAAGGCCATGTCGGTGCCCTTCATCGACCGCTGGACGTTCTGCACGATGTCGATGACGGGACCGCAGATGCGGCTCGTGCAGTACTTCGGCGTGGCGAACGCGACGACAAACGGCCGATGCGCCTTGAGGAGCGCAGAAACCGAATCCTGCAGCAGCGCCGTATCGACCGGGTACGCGGTCGTGATCTTCGCTGCGTCCCCGCCGACATCGGCGAGGGTCGGCGTGGCCGCGTCGGGCGCGGCATCGCCGATCGCGGGCGTGGCCTCGTCGGCGGTGACGGTGAAGGCATTCGACGCCGCCTCGTCCTTGCCGTCGACCTGCATCAGCACGACGGCGTTCCACGTGCCGGCGTTGGGCAGCGGCACGTCGGCGGCGACCATGATCATGTCGGAGTCCTTGCGATCGAACGTCACGCCCTTGCCGGCCAGTGACAGCTCGCGGACGGGGTAGGGACCGAGCGCGGGGCTGGTCGGCGTCGCGCCGAGGTAGAGCTCGGCCTTGCCGTTGTCGGGCTTGAGCACCTGGCCGTCCTTGCGGAAGACCTGAAACGGAATCCGCACGGTCTGGCCCGTGGGGAAGTCCGTGCCGCCCATCACGATCAGGTTCGGCGTGACGAGCTGCGCCGCGGCGGGCGTGCCGATCAGCGTATCGAGCGTCGGCCCGCTGCCTGCGCTCGACGACCCGGAGGTCGGAGCGGTGGAGCCGCCGCAGGCCGTGAGTGCGAGCGCACAGACGGCTGCGAGCAGGAGGACGGCAACCCGGGGCATGCCTCGCAGCCTACCCCGGGTTGCCGTCCGCCTACGCCTTCTCTTCGGCCTTCTGACGGGCCTGCTGAACGAACGGCATCATCGAGCGGAGCTCGGCGCCGACCTCCTCCAGCTGGCTCTCGGCGGCGCGCATGCGCAGCATGCGCATCGTCACGCGGCCGGTCTGGTTCTCCTCGATGAACTCGCGGGCGAACTGGCCCGTCTGGATCTCCTTGAGGATCTCCTTCATCGCGGCCTTGCTCTCCGGGCCGATCACGCGCGGACCGCGCGTGAGGTCGCCGTACTCGGCGGTGTCGGAGATGGAGTAGCGCATGCCGTCCATGCCGCCCTCGTAGAGCAGGTCGACGATCAGCTTGAGCTCGTGAAGCACCTCGAAGTACGCGATCTCGGGGGCGTAGCCCGCCTCGACCAGCGTCTCGAACCCGGCCTGGACCAGGGCGGTGGCTCCGCCGCAGAGCACGGCCTGCTCGCCGAACAGGTCGCTCTCGGTCTCCTCGCGGAACGTCGTCTCGATCACGCCGGCGCGAGCCGAGCCGATGCCGATCGCCCATGCCATCGCGATGTCGCGGGCGGAGCCGGCCTCATCCTGTGCGACGGCGATCAGCGCGGGGACGCCGCCGCCCTCGGTGTAGACGCGGCGCACGAGGTGGCCGGGGCCCTTCGGGGCGCACATGATCACGTTGCTGCCCTTGGGCGGCTCGATGATGCCGAAGTGGATCGAGTAGCCGTGCGTGAAGAGGATCGTGGCACCGGGCTTGACGGCGTCCTTGAGGGATCCGTTCCACAGCTCGCCCTGCGTCTGGTCGGGGACCATGATCGCGACGACGTCGGCGTCCTTGACGGCCTCGACCGGTGCGACCGGCGTCCAGCCATGACCCTCAGCTCGGGCCCAGCCCTCGGAGTTGGGGCGGACGGCGACGGTGACGTCGGCGCCGGAATCGCGCAGGTTGAGCGCGTGCGCATGGCCCTGCGAGCCATAGCCGACGACGACGATCTTCTTGCCCTTGAGGGCGCCGAAATCGCCGTCGGACTCGTAGTAGAGGGTGGCCATGCGGTGTCTTCCTTCTCTTCTTCTGGTGGTGGCGCGATGCGCCAGGGCTGAAATGTACGTGCGGTGCGCGTTCGGTGGCGCGTTTACCCGAGGATGCGCAGGTGCGCGCGGCCCTCGTCGTTGGCCACGGAGGCGCGCGTCATCGCGACGCGGCCCGTGCGGACGGCCTCGACGATCGTGTACGGGGAGAGCAGCTCCTCGAGCGCGGCGAGGCGATCGGGATGCTCCACGCACTCGAGCAGCAGCGAGTCGGCGCCCGCATCGACGACGCGTGCGTTGAAGACCTCAGCCATGCGCATGATCTCCAGGCGATGCGTGGCGTCCGCCTGCACCTTGATCAGCAGGAGCTCGCGCTCGATCGCCATGTCGGGGTGCACCTCGAGGACGCGGATCACGTCGATCAGCTTGTCGAGCTGCTTGACGACCTGCTCCACCGAATGGCGGGTGCAGTCGACGCGGATCGTGATGACGGAGCGGTCGGCGCGCTCGGTCGGGCCCACGGCGAGGCTGTCGATGTTGAAGCCGCGGCGCGAGAACAGCCCGGAGACGCGCGACAGCACGCCCGGCTTGTTCTCGACCAGCACGCTCAGTGTGTGATGTCCGGGTGTGGCCATCAGACGCCCTCCTCGACCCACTCGTTGTCCCACGCCTGATCGATCATCTCGTGGGAGGCGGCGCCAGCCGGCACCATCGGATATACCTTCTCCTCGTGATCGATCCGGAAGTCGATCACCGTCGGTCGGCGAGCGGCGATCGCCTCGGCGATCACGGCATCGACCTCGGCCTCAGTCTCGGCGCGCAGCGCCAGACAGCCGTAGGCCTCCGCCAGCTTGACGAAGTCCGGAATCGTGCCGAACAGGTTCGTCTCGGAGTAGCGCTCGCCGTGGAACAGCTCCTGCCACTGCCGCACCATTCCGAGCCAGCCGTTGTTCATCACGGCGTGGATGGCAGGCACGTCGTAGCAACGGGCCGTGGCCAGCTCCTGCATCGTCATCTGGAAGCAGCCATCGCCGTCGAAGTTGACGACGTAGGCATCGGGGCAGCCCTGCTGCGCGCCGATCGCGGCAGGCACGCCGAAGCCCATGGTGCCGAGGCCGCCCGAGGTGAGCCAGCGGCGCGGGCCGTCGATCGAGAGGAACTGCGCGGCCCACATCTGGTGCTGGCCGACGCCGGTGACCCAGATCGCGTCCTTGCCCTTCAGCGCCTTGTCGAACGCCTCGACGATGTACTGCGGCTTGAGCTTGTCGCCCTTCTTGTAGCGGTACGGGTTGTCGCGCTTCCACGACTGCACGTCTCGGAGCCACGCGCCCTGCGCCTCCACACGCGCCGCGTTGTCCTGGCGGGCGAGCACGGCATCGCGCAGCGCAGGCAGCGAGGTCCGCAGCTCGCCAACCAGCGCGACGTCCGCGAAGCGGTTCTTCGACACCTCGGCGGGATCGATGTCGAAGTGGATGATCTTCGCGCCGGGTGCGAACGCGTCGAGCTTGCCGGTGACCCGGTCGTCGAAGCGCGCGCCGACCGTGATCAGCAGGTCGGAGCGGTGGATCGTCCAATTGGCGTACTTCGACCCGTGCATGCCCGGCATC
>JBPCSK010000024.1:0-2632 GCA_051007275.1 Gaiellales bacterium
GCGCTGGTTGTCCGGATCGAGTGCGCGGTCGATCATCTTCGTCGCGACGCTCGGCAGGTCGGGGCGGTCGTTCTGCAGCGAGAGGCGCAGCTTCTTGTGCTTCTCGGCGAGCTCGACCGGGTTCTTCGAGCGATACGGGTTGCGGCGCGTCAGCGCCTCGTACGCGACCAGCGCGGCGGACCACACATCGGTGGAGCCCGTGGTCATGTCGCCGCGCACCTGCTCCGGCGACATGTAGGAGAGCGTGCCGAGCAGGCTCTCATCGACGGTCGCGTCGGGATGGTCGATCTGCGCGATGCCGAAGTCGGTCAGCTTGAGGATGCCGTCCTCGCGCAGCAGGATGTTGCCGGGCTTGACGTCGCGGTGGATCACGGACTTGCTGTGCGCGTGCTCGAGCGCGTCGCAGACGGCGGCGACGGCGCGCAGGATCTCCGACTCCTCGAGACGCTTCTCCTTGAGGACGTCGGACAGGTCGTTGCCACGCACGAGCTCGAAGGCGACGTAGATGTAGTCGGCGTCCTCCTCGTGCCCGCGCATCTTCACGATCGCGCCGTGATCGAGCGCGCTCGCGCACTGCATCTCGCGGCGCGCGCGCTTGCGCAGCTTCTCCTGCGCGGGGATCGCCTTGAGGGCGACGAGCTCGCCCGTCTTCAGATCCTCGGCCTCGAAGACGGTCGCGCTGCCGCCAACGCCGATGGTCTCGATGATCCGAAAGCGGTCCGCGACGATGCCCTCGGGGTACAGCGGGGGGACTGCGCGGGTGCGCGTCGTGCTCCTCAGCGGGTGGACGCTCACCGGTGCTGACCGTCGTTCCCGGCAGGAACGGGTGATAATGTGGCGAAATGCGGAGGCTGCACGGCTCTCCGTACGCCATCTATGCCCGCTTTCCTTTCCTTCTTTGACGACGACTACGAGCTCGACGAGGCTCCGCCGTCCCGTAGCGCGCGCACGCGGCCCTCGATGCCGAGCACGCCCCGAGGCAAGGGCCCGCAGCGGCTGCTCGTTCTCGTCATCGGCATCCTGATCGTCCTCGTTGCCGGCTACTTCCTCGTGCAGCGCTGTCAGCGCGACCGCGAGGTCTCCTCGTACCAGAGCTACGTCTCCCAGTCGAACGAGGTGGCGAAGGCATCGGGCACGGTCGGCTCGGAGTTCTCCGCAGCGATCCTCACCGCCGGTCAGACCCCGGATGGCCTCGACAAGTCGCTCACGCGCGAGATCCAGTCGCAGCAGCAGATCGCCAAGAACGCGGCCGATCTGAGCGCGCCGGACGGCGTCGGCGCCTACAAGCCGTTCCTCGTCCAGTCCATGCAGTACCGCGTCAGTGGCCTGCAGGGGCTGCAGAAGGCGCTGCGCGACGCATTCAATTCGGCGGGCACGACCGGTCAGGTGCCGCTTGAGCAGTCCGCCGCGGTGGCCGCCACGTTCCAGCGCCTGATCGCCTCCGACGTCGTCTACTCCGACTCATACCAGGAGCCCGTCAAGCAGGTGCTCGCGCAGAAGTCGATCAATGCGACCGTCGAGGACTCCCAGTTCGTCGATCCCAAGCTGATCGAATTCGCCGCGCCGCAGCGCATGCAGTCGATCCTCAACGCCCTGCTCGGTGGCGTACCGGTCGACGGCGGCGGTACGGCCGTCACGACGACCGACGCCAGCGGCAACGTCATCACGAGTACCCAGGGCGGTGCGACCGACACGTCGGGCGCGCTGCACGGCACCACGCTGATCAGCACACTCTTCAACCCCGGCGGCACGCAGCTCGATCCGGCCTCGGTCAATGAGGTCGATAGCGCCAACGACATGTCGCTCGCCATCACGGTGCAGAACTCTGGCGATGCCACCGAGGTCTCCGTCAAGGTCAACGTCGTCCTGCGCGCCAAGGGCATGGACGACCGCACGCTGCCGACGGGGGAGAGCACGACGCGGGATCCGGGTGCCCAGGGCACCGTCGAGATTCCGTTCGGCCTGTCCGACATCGTCTTCGACAGCGTCGTCACCGCGAAGGTGACGGTCGAGAAGGTGCCGGGCGAGCAGAACATCGATCACAACATCGGCGTCTACCAGATCCAGTTCCGCCTGAAGCCCGCGTAGGGAGGCACCGGTGACCACGGAGCTGCAGGGCACGGTGGCGCTCGTTGTCGCGGTAGTGGGCAGCGTGCTGGCGGTCGTCGCGCTGGTGCTGGCGGTACGGATGCTGCGCTGGTCGAACCGCCTGCGCCAGGCCGAGCAGGCGCTGCTGGATGGCGAGCCGGTCGATCTCGTCGAGTTCGCGGTTGGCATGCAGGCGCGCATGGAGCGCCTCGAGCACGACGAGGCGCGCCTGCGCGACGAGGTCGTGTCGGCGCTCGGCGCCCTCGACGTGCTGCTGCGCCGTCGCTCGATCGTGCGCTTCGACGCCAACGAAGACGAGGAGGGACGGCGCTCCACCTCGCTGGCGTTGCTCGACCGGCACGGCTCCGGCATCGTGATCAGTGCGGTGCATGCGGGCAGCTCGACCAGCGTGTTCGTCAAGGACATCCTGCGTGGCGGCGCCGGCTCCCTCGAGCTCACGCCGGAGGAACAGCGCGCCGTCCAGCACGCCCTGCGGTGATCAGCTTCCGATTGGGGTCAGACCCCAATCGGAAGTCGATCAGGT
>JBPCSK010000025.1:0-1029 GCA_051007275.1 Gaiellales bacterium
GGCGTGATCCCGAGCTTCAAGAGCGTCGACTCGTGCGCGGCGGAGGTCGAGGCGCGGAGCACGTACCGCTACTCCTGTTACGACGCGTTCGACGAGCAGGTCGAGGACGACCGCCCGAGCGTGATCATCCTCGGCTCGGGTCCGAACCGCATCGGCCAGGGGCTCGAGTTCGACTACTGCTGCGTGCACGCGGCGATGACGCTGCGGCGCCTTGGCTACGCGGCGGTGATGATCAACTGCAATCCGGAGACGGTCAGCACCGACTACGACACGTCGGATCGCCTGTACTTCGAGCCGCTCACGATCGAGGACGTGCTCGAGGTGATCGCGCGTGAGCAGCCGGTCGGCGTCGTCGTGCAGTTCGGCGGCCAGACGCCGCTGCGCCTGGCGGAGCGCCTGCTCCAGGAGGGCGTGCCGATCCTCGGCACCCCGTTCGAGAGCATCGACCTGGCCGAGGATCGCCTGCGCTTCGGCGAGCTGCTCGACCGCACGGGCCTGAAGGCGCCGGACTGGGCGATCGCCGACGGCATGGAGGAGGCGGTCGAGATCGCCAACCGCATCGGCTATCCGGTGCTGGTGCGCCCCTCGTACGTGCTCGGTGGCCGTGCCATGCGCATCTGCTACGACGAGGCCACGCTGCGCGATGGGCACGTCGGCCCGTCGACGCTCGTCGACCGCTTCGTCGAGGACGCGATCGAGATCGACGTCGATGCCGTCTCCGATGGCCGCGATGTCCTGATCGGCGCGGTCATGCAGCACGTCGAGGAGGCCGGAGTCCACTCGGGCGATTCGGCCTGCGTGATCCCGCCGCTGTCGATCGGCGCCACGGTGGAGGCCGAGGTTCGCCGTCAGACGATCGAGCTGGCGCGCGCCCTTGGCGTCGTCGGCCTCGTCAACGTCCAGTACGCGATCCGCGACGGCGAGGTGTACGTGCTCGAGGCGAACCCGCGCGCGTCGCGGACGGTGCCGTTCCTGTCCAAGGCGACCGGTGTGCCGCTGGCGAAGGCGGCCGCCCGCGTCATGCTGGGC
>JBPCSK010000026.1:0-2010 GCA_051007275.1 Gaiellales bacterium
CGTGCGAACTCATGACGTACGGCGAAGCCGGGCGTCAGAAGTGCGCACGTTTCACGCCCGCCTGCGACCACCGCAAACTGGACGGTGTGGAATCCCGCTGCGCACGAGTCTCCCCCACCCCACGGGAGCGCCAGGAGCGAAGCGCACCGACGAGCGACTACAGCTCGGCGACGACCGGCGGGGCGGCGTCCGAGGAGTCCGCACCGTGGCCCAGCGACGGGCGCGGCACGCCGCGGAAGCCGATGATCACGACGACCACGCCTGCGCCGAGGATGATCGCGCCGGCCAGCACGGAGGCGTGGAAGCCATCCATCCAGGCCGAGGCGGCCATCGCCATCATCATGTCGGCCGCGCCGCTGACCTTCTCGCTGATGATCTCGCCGAGCACCTGGATCTGCGCGCCCTCCACGAGCGGGCGCATCCGGTCCGCATTGGCGGCGACCTTGCCGCCGATCGCAGCGGTCTGCTCCGTCCACGACCGGTCCGTCAGCAGCGTCGCCACCGAGCCGAGCACGGCGATGCCGAGCGCACCGCCGACCTGACGCGAGGCGTTCAGCACGCCCGAGCCGATGCCCGCCTTGCGCGGGTCGATCGCGCCCATCGCTGCGGCGCTCGCCGACGGCAGCGTCAGCGCGATGCCGATGCCGAGCATGGCGTAGAACGGCCAGATCTGGTTGTACGAGCTGTCGACATCGAGGAAGCGCAGGCCGATCATCGCGATGCTCGACAGCGCCAGCCCGACGCCCATCAGGATCGCCGGACCGAGCCTGGCGTTGAGCTTGCCGGCGATCGGCGCGACGAACATCACGGCCATGGTCAGCGGCAGCGTGCGGATGCCCGCGCCGATCGCGTCGTAGCCGCGGATGTTCTGCATGTAGAGCGTCACGACGAACAGCGAGCCGTACATCCCGAACCCGACCAGCGTCGCGACGATGATCGACGTCGTGAAGCCGCGGCTGCGGAAGAACCCGAGCGGCACCATCGGCTGCTCCTGCTTCGACTCCCAGATCACGAACGCCACGATCAGCACGATGCCGATCACCAGCGGCACGAGCGTGTTGGGAGACAGCCACCGATGCGTGCTCGTGCCGATCAGGGCGTACGTCACGCCGAACAGGCCGACCGTGACGAGGATCGTGCCGACGATGTCGAGGCTCTTGACGGTCGGATCCCGCGATTCGAGCACCGCGAAGAGGACGAAGCCGAGCGCGATCACGCCGATCGGCACGTTGATCCAGAACACGGCGCTCCACCCCACGTGCTCCGTCAGGAAGCCGCCGAGCAGGGGTCCGAGCGCCAGCCCCAGACCCGAGACGCCGGCCCAGATGCCGATCGCCTGCGGCAGCTTGGGCCGCGGGAACGTCGCGACGAGGATCGACAGCGAGAGCGGGTTCATCAGCGCAGCGCCCGTGCCCTGCAGCGCGCGGAAGGCGATCAGCTGCCCCGTGGTCTGCGAGACCGCGCACGCCACCGAGAACCCGGTGAACAGGATCAGGCCGACGATGAACATCCGCTTGCGGCCGAAGCGGTCACCGAGCTTGCCACCCAGCAGGATCAACGCGGCGAAGACGAGGATGTAGGCGTTGATGATCCACTGCAGACCGCTCTGCGAGGGGTGCAGATCCTTCTGGATCGTCGGCAGCGCGACGTTCACCACCGTGTTGTCGAGCATGATCATGAACAGCGCGAAGCACATCGCGAACAGCGTCAGCCACATGCGGCGGGAGCTGTGCGGGTGCGGGTCGGTGGGCGCTGCGGTGGTCATGTCTGGTCTCCTGCGAGGGTTGCCGTCGGCTCGAGGAGCTGGCGGAGGGCGGTGCGGACGGTTTCAATGCGGGCGAGACCGGCCGTGTCGTCGAGCGCGTGCACCTGGGCGGCGAGCAGCGCCAGGCCCATCATCAGCCAGGCGACGTCGGCGGCAGCCACATCGGGTCGGACGGAGCCGCTGGCCTGACTCTCGCCGATCGACGCGGTCGTCGCGGCGTGTGCGGCCGCCATGCTCGCCTCGAC
>JBPCSK010000027.1:0-5865 GCA_051007275.1 Gaiellales bacterium
ACGCCACGCTGCGCTTCCGCATCGAGACGATCGTCAACGGCTCCGTCACCAAGGGCGGCGTCGCCGTCACCCTGGGGGCCACGTCAATCGGACCGGGCGAGTCGTTCGTGTGGACACCCCCCGCCAACGCCTACGGGCTGCTGAGCGCGTTCACCGTGCGCGCGTTCGACGGCACGTCGGTGTCGCCGTCGGCGATCACCGTGCAGGCGCAGGTCGCAGCCCAGGTCTGCACGACGTCCGACTCGGCGGCGAGCGGCTGGAACATCCGCCAGTTCCAGGCGCTCGGTGAGTGCACGTGGGTCGGCCCTGCCGGGGTCGCGAGCGTGCAGGCGCTCGTGATCGGCGGTGGCGGCGGCGGCGGTACGGGCCTCCACACCTCCGGCGGCACCTACTACACGGGTGGTGGCGGCGGTGCCGGCGGCCTGGTGCTGAACAACGCCTTTGCCGTATCCATCGGCTCGTCGTATCGCGTCGCGGTTGGCAGTGGCGGCTCGGTTGAGAACACCGGCGGTGGATCGATGTTCGGTTCGGTCAGCGCGAACGGCGGTGGCTATGGCGGTCCGGGTGCCTCGGGATCGACGACGGCGACCGTCAACGGCGTCGCGGGCGGCTCCGGCGGCTCCGGTGGTGGCGGTGGCGCGACCTACAACGGCACGGCGGGAGCGGCCGGAGCCGGCACGGTGGGCCAGGGCTCAAACGGCACCGCTGGCTCGACGGGGACGACGCGCGTCGGTGGCAGCGGCGGCGGCGCGGGTGGCACGCCGACCGGCCTCGCGAGCAGCTTCACGGGCACGGCCGTCACGTACGCGCGAGGCGGTTCGGGTCGCGGCACGGCGGCGGCGCAGGCGGCCGTGACCAACTCCGGCAACGGCGGCGATGCGAACACGGCGGGCTCGAGCGGCGTCGTGATGATCCGCTGGCCCACGGCGACGCCGACCATCACCGGCATTCTCGACCAGGGCGTCAACTCGAACACCACGCTGAGCGGCATCGCCTTCGCGATCGGCGACGCCGACAATGTCGCGACCGCGCTGACCGTCAGCGCCCTCTCGAGCAACACGACGGTCGTGCCGAACGGAAACTTCTCCTTCGGCGGTTCGGGCGCAAACCGCACGCTATCCATCACGCCCGCTACAGGCCAGTCGGGTACGTCGACGATCACCGTCATCGTCTCCGACGGCGCAACGTCCTCGAGCACCTCGTTCCTGCTCACCGTCGGCGACCTCGTCAAGCCCGCCACGGTCGGCGCGATCGCATTTACGCAGACGAACACTCCGTCGATCGCGATGACGTACACCGCGGTCGACGTCGGCGGCATGGCGAGCATCCAAGCGTTCTACTCGACGTCGGCGAGCCTCACCTCCCCGCAGCTCTGCGCGACCGTCGTCTCGTCGGCCACGAGCGGCACGATGAGCTGCTTGATTCCGAGTACGCCGGCGGCGACGTATTACGTCTTTACTCGCGGCACCGACACCGCGGGCAATCTCGAGGACATCCCCGGCTCGGCCGACGACTCGATCATCTACCAGACGGCCAGCACGACCGGCACGATCACGCCGCTCTACGTGAACGCTCGCGCGGTGACCGTCGCATACACGGCGACGATCATCGACAACCTGCAGTCGGTCACGGCTTACTACTCGAGATCGGCGAGTCTCACGTCGCCGACATCGTGCGGCTCGGTCACGTCGGCGGCGGCGAGCGGGTCGCTCACCTGCACACTCGGCACGGCAGAGGGCACGTACTACGTCTGGACCGTCTCGCAGGACTCCTTCGGCAACGTCGAGCCCACGCCGGGCGCGGCGGACGACTCCGTCGTCTACGACATCACCGCGCCCGTCTCGGTGATGTCGACCGCCACGACCGAACTCGCGACGACTGCGATCACGAACGTCGCCGTCTCGCTCACCGAGAGCGTGCTTGCCACGGGCGGCACCCTCTACTACTCGACGTCGTCGAACATGGCCAGCCCGGTGTCCTGCGGCACGTGGACCAGCGGGTTGAATGCGGTCTCGAGTCTGACCTGCACGCTGCCGGCAACCGATGGCCGCTACTACCTCGCGGCTCGCGCGACGGACGCCGCTGGCAACACCGAGGCGGCCAAGTCGGCCGCGGACGACTCGATCGTCCTCGATCGCGTCGCGCCGACCTCGTCGGCGTCGATCACGGCGACGCTCACCAACAACCCGGCCGTGTCGGTCGACTTTACGGCTGCCGACGCCAACACGATCACGACGAAGCAGGTCTACTACTCGACCGCTGCCAACCTGGCCTCGCCAACGCTCTGCGCGACGGTGACGTCCGCGACCACGAGCGGCACCGTCAGCTGCACGCTGCCTTCCTCGAGTGCGACCTATTACGTCTACACCCGCACCACCGACCTCGCCGGCAACGTCGAGGCGGCACCCGGCACGGCCGACGACTCGATCGTGCTGGATGTCACGGCACCGCTCGCGCTCACAACCGACCTCAACGCCGCCTCCGACTCCGGTCAGTCCAGCACGGATAACGTCACCGCCACGCGCACGCCCACCATCGATGTCACCACGTATGAGGTCGGCGCGTCGATGACGGTCACCGCCACGTCGCCGGGGCAGACGAGCGTCTCCTGCACGGCAGTGGCTTCGACCTGCGTTCTGCCGACGCTCGTCGACGGCACGTGGACGCTGACCGCGCGGCAGACCGATCCGGCCGGCAACCAGTCGGCTGTTGGTGGCTCGCTGGCGATTCGCGTGGATAACACGGCGCCGGTGGTGACGTCCTTCGCGTACTCGGCCAACAGCGCCGGCGGCACGACGTACGCGATCTCCTTCGACGAGATCGTCACGGGGCTGGCGGCGAGCGACTTCACGATGGGGGGGACGGCGACCGGCTGGTCGGTCACCGCCGTCTCGGGCTCGGGCGCGGGGCCGTACACCCTCACGTTGACCGGCGCGAACCGCGGCACGCTGATCCCCCAGCTCGTCGCAGACGCGGTCGTCAATCAGGTGAGCCTGACGGGCGCCACGCTCGCGGTCGATGCCGTCACGAGCACCGCACAGGAGCCGTGGCTGTCGGCACAGCCCACGCTCACGCTCACCACCAGCAGCGTTTCGCAGAACGTCACGCTGTCGGTCACCGACGGGACCTGGGTCGTGATCCCCGGCGGGACCGTCTCGCGCAAGTGGCAGTACTCGACCAACGGCGGCACCGTCTGGGCCGACTATGGCAGCACGGCCGCGTCCATCACGCCATCGGCGACGTACAAGGGCAACGCGTTCCGCACCATCATCACCTACACCAATACCCACGGCACCATGAAGGTCGCGTCGCCGGCGAAGGTCGTGACCTGGTTCGCCTACACCGGCGCCTCGCAGAGCTGGACGCCGCCGGCGGGCGTGACCAGCGTGCAGGTGGATGCGAGCGGTGCCGGCGGTGGCTCGGGCACGACAACCAGCAGCTACGGCTCCAATGCCGGCGTGGCGGGGCGAGGCGGCCGCGTCAATGCCCAGCTGACGACCACGCCCGGGACGCCGCTGACGGTCTTCGTCGGCGGTAAGGGTGCCAACAGCTACGAGCAGTACATGGGCTACCAGTCCTACAGCTGCGGTAGCTCGCTCAACTACGGGCCGTATTCCACCACCGCCGGCTGGAACGGCGGCGGGGCCGGCAGCAACAGCCAGATCACCTATTCCACCAACACTGGCAGCTGTTACTACTACTACTATTACTACACGGCGATCGGCGCCGCCGGTGGCGGTGCCACCGACGTCCGCACGGGCGGTACGGGGCTCGTGCATCGCGTGCTGGTCGCCGGCGGCGGCGGTGGCGTGGGCGCCTCGACCAGCAGTGGCGGAGCGGGCGGCGGGATCACGGGTGGCAACGGCACCGGCGTCAGCGTTGGCGGCGGCGGCACCCAGAGCGCTGCCGGGTCGTCCGGCGGCGCGGTCGGTACGGGTGGCACCGGTACCAGCGGTGGCGGCGGTGGTGGCGGCGGCTACTACGGCGGTGGAGGCGCCACGGGTCAGGGTGGCGGTGGCGGTGGCGGCTCGTCGTACGTCGGGGCGGGTACGTCGAACGTGACGCACACGCAGGGCGATGCCAACGCCACGGGAGACGGCTTCCTCGCGCTGTCGTACGACATCTTCCCGGACCCGTCCGTGGTCAGCATCGACCCGCATGCCGACCCGATCGTCGGCCGCTTCGCGCAGACGTTCTCGCTCGGGTTCACGGGCACGCCGACGGGCTTCGACACGAGCGACCTGACGGTCACCGGCGTTACCGGATGGGACATCACGAGCATGGTCGGGTATGGCCTCGGGCCGTACATGGTCACGATCACGCCCGGCTCGGCGCCGTCAGAGGGAACGCTCGGCCTGCGCCTCAACGCCGGCTCCGTGACCGTCGGCGGCAGTCCTGCACCCGCCGCCAATGTCAACTCGACGGGCTCGGTCGTCGTCGACTTGACCGGGCCGGCGATGACGTCGTTCGCCACGACCTCGCTGACGCCGACGAATGCGGCGACGCTCACGTACACGCTCACGCTCAACTCCGTCACGATCGGCATCGCCAACAGCGACTTCTCCAACGTCGGCACGGCCACGGGGTGCGTCTTTACCGCCACGGGTACTGGAGCGACGCGCACCGTCACGATCGCGAGCTGCGGTGAGGGCACCGTGATCCCGCGCTTCACGCCGAGCTCCGCGGTGACCGACGCGTACTTCAACCAGACGACCTTCGGCTCGTACGACGGGCGCTCCACGCTGATCGACCGCACTGCGCCGACCGCACCGACGACGCCGGATCTGGTTGCCGCGTCCGACCTTGGACAGTCGTCGACCGATGACCTGACCAAGGCGTCGACGCCGACGATCTCAATCGGCGGGCTCGAGGCCGACGCGTCCGCTGTGATCACCGCGGCGAAGTCCGGTGCGACGAGTGTCACGTGCTCGATCGCCAGCAGCGGCATCGTCGGCGGCGTGGGGTCGTGCGCCCTGCCCACCCTCGCTGATGGCACGTGGTCCATCACGGCGCGTCAGACCGACTACGCGACCACGGTCAGCACGACGTCGGCTGCGCTCACGATCACCATCGACACCGTTGTGCCGAACGTCTCGTGGACGACGCTCCCGCCCTCGCTCGTCACGGGGACGACGGCGACGTACGTGGCGACGTTCACCGAGGCCGTCTACGACGTCGCGGCGGCGGACTTCATCAACGCCAGCAATGCCACCGGCTGCGTGTTCAGCCCCAGCGCGGACACGGGCACGACGCGCACGGTCGACGTGACCTGCAACGACGGTGGTCTCGCAGCGCGCTTCGTCGCGAACGGCGCGATCGACACCGCAGGCAACACCGGTCCGAGTGCTGCGCGCACGGCCACGGCGACGACTGCGATGCGCAAGCTCTACGACTTCACGAGCCATACCTTCACCCCGTGCGGCGCCACCGGCCTCTACGGTCCGGGGCTCGGCGCCTGCCAGACGGCGTATTCCACGAGCTGGGATGCCGACACGACGCTCTTCACGCTCAACGGCGGCATCCAGTACTGGCAGGTCCCCGTCACGGGCACCTACGAGATCACGGCGGCCGGCGCGGCCGGCGCTGGTGGCCTCCAAGGCAGCACCCGACAGACGGTGCTCGGCGGCGGCGGCATGGTTCTCCAGGGAAGGGTCGACCTGACGGCCGGGGACGTCCTCAAGATCCTGCCTGGCCAGGTGGGCACGACGTACTACGGGATGGAGCCCACAGGCGGTGGTGGCGGTGGCTCGTTCGTGACGACGTCGGCGAATGCCGCGCTCGTCGTCGCCGGCGGCGGCGGCGGCAACGGCTACCACTCCGGGTACTACTCCGGAACTGCGGGTTCGCCTGGCGTGCGTACGACCG
>JBPCSK010000028.1:0-10381 GCA_051007275.1 Gaiellales bacterium
TCCGAGGTCATCAGCGTCGCGGCGAGCGCGTCGGTGCGGGCCACGATCAGCGTGGGGACGTCAGCGACGTCGGCGGCGAGGCGCGCAGCCGACAGCGTGCGGACGAACTGGCTGGTCGGGACCAGCACCTTGCCGCCGAGGTGGCCGCACTTCTTCTCCGAGGCGAGCTGGTCCTCGAAGTGCACGCCCGAGGCGCCGGCCTCGATCATGCCCTTCATCAGCTCGTAGACGTTGAGCGAGCCGCCGAAGCCGGCCTCGGCGTCGGCGACGATCGGGGCGAACCAGTCGATCGACTCGTCGCCCTCGGACCAGGTGATCTGGTCGGCGCGCGTGAGCGCGTTGTTGAGGCGGCGGACCATCGCGGGCACCGAGTTGGCCGGGTACAGCGACTGGTCGGGGTAGACATCGGCGGCTAGGTTGCCGTCGGCAGCGACCTGCCAGCCCGACATGTATATCGCCTTGAGGCCGGCCTTGACCATCTGCACGGCCTGGCCGCCGGTCAGTGCGCCCAGCGCGTGGACGTGATGCTCGTTGTTGACGAGGTCCCAGAGCTTCGCGGCGCCTCGCTCGGCGAGCGTGTGCTTCTGGACCATGGAGCCGCGCAGCGAGACGACCTCTTCGGCCGAGTAGACGCGCTCGATGTTCTGCCAGCGCGGGTCCGTGCTCCAGGACTGCTCGAGGTCTGCGATCTGCTGTGCGCGGGTGGGGGAGCTGCTCAAGGGGGTGAACCTCCGGTAACGGACGCCTGTCCGGAATGTGATTGGGGACTGTACGCGTCGCGATCCATAAGGTCGAATCGAAATCATGCGGGGTTTCGATAGATATGATTGATCTACCATGGATTCGGGGCAGCTAGAGGCGTTCGTCCGCGTGGCGCGCACCGGCAATCTCGGCCCGGTCGCAGCTGAGCTGTTCCTGACCCAGCCCGCGCTGACCGCTCGACTGCAGCGTCTCGAGCGCGAGGTCGGCGGCCCGCTGTTTCTCCGCTCGCGCCGCGGCATGCGGCTGACCGCGGCCGGGCGCGCGTTCCTGCCGTACGCCGAGCGCACCCTCGAGACCTTCGTCGAGGGCGCACGGCTGGTCAGCGATCTCACCGCCGCAGGTGGTGGAGCGCTGACGATCGGCGCACCGCCTGCCATCTCCACGTACCTGCTCCCCGGGCTGCTGCGCGAGCTCGAGGCGGCCAATCCGCTGATCGAGATCGCGGTCCGCGGCGGGCATTCCGATGAGGTGCTAGACATGGTCGTGCGCGACGAGGTGCAGATCGCGCTGATTCGCGAGTTGTCGCACCCGGAGCTCGTCACCGAGCGGGTCTTCGAGGACGAGCTCGTGCTCGTCTGCGCCCGCGGGCATCGACTCGCGCAGCGCGGCACCGTCACGATCGAGCAGGTGGCGGCGGAGCGCTTCGTGCTCTTCGATCGACGTTCGTCGTTCGCGGACATCGCCCTCACGCTCTTCCAACGAGCACGTCTCCAGCCGCGCGCGTTCCTGGAGATGGATAACTCGGAGGCGGCGGCGCAGATGGTCGCGGAGGGCCTGGGCATCTCGCTGCTGCCGCGCACCGCAATCTCGTGGGGGCTCGAGGATGGCACGCTCGTCGAGCTGCACCTGCTGAACACCCCGCAGATGCGCCGGCCCGTCGCCGCCGTCTACCGTCGCGACACCCCGCTGTCGACCCCAGCCGGCGCGTTCCTGGCGCTGGCGCGCGGGCTCTCGGAATAGACGCTCGCGATGGACTCGAGCGCTAGGCTGCGACGGTCATGACGGTGCACACGCTCGACGTCGGTCTGCGCGGAACGCGCGACTACATCCAAGGCTCGCAGATCCTCTCGCGTACCGGCGAGCTGGTCCAAGCCGACGCTGCGACGCCGGTGCTGCTCCTGTCCGCGAAGTTCACGCAGATCACCGAGCAGGGGGTGCGCGTCGCGCTCGATGCCGCTGACGCGGTCGACGGTAACGAGATCGGGAAGGCGCAGTACGAGGCCGACGGTGAGCGGCGGACCGCACGCTTCTTCGAGGTGCCTGGACCGACCGCGCACCGCATCGATGACGTCGCGAAGGTGACCAGCGATCTCGTCGTCGACGCCGAGCATGGCGCGACGTGCTCGTTCGTGATCGAAGGCACCTTCGAGTCGTACGTCGTCGCCGTCATCGAGTTCGTCAAGGCCGCGCACGCGAAGCGCGGGGAGGACGTCATCGACATCTGGTTCACCGCGCTGATGGGCGCGCGCCTGCCGCTGACCGCGTCGTACCCGACGACCGGCACGCTGCGCCTCACGCCGAAGATCGAGCGCATCGTCGATGGGCGGCTGCAGACCCTCGGGCTCGTCGATACCGACGGCCCGGGAGCGCCGCCGTCGTTCCAGATCTGCTTCTCGTGCATGGTCCGCGCATGAGACAATCCACCATCCACCTTGTAGGAGACGCATGACACGCGAAGAGGCACTTGCCGCCATCACCAAGGCACTGACCGCCACCGTCGGATCCGTCGACGGCGACGTCACCGAGGACACGAACCTCGTCGAGGACGGGCTGCTCGACTCGCTCGACTCGATGACGTTCCTCTTCGAGCTCGAGAACGATCTCGACACGAAGCTCGAGGCGATCGACGAGACGTACGAGGACTTCCGCGTCGGCGCGATCGTCGACATCGTCGTCCAGGCGACCGCCTGACCCTCGGCGCCGCCGGCGTCACCTGAGCATCCGAGACTGACCCCCACGTGCTCGCCACCTTCCAGATCCTCGTCCTGACGACGTTCCTCGCGAGCCTCGTCTACTGGGTGATGCCGAAGGGGTGGGTTGAGGGGCGACGCGCGGTCCTGCTCGTCGTCTCCGGCGTGCTGATCTACATCTACAGCCCGGCGACGCTGTTCCTCGCCGTCGGCACGGCGCTCCTGGCCTGGCTGCTCTACGGGCTCACGCGGCGCTACCCGCGGTACGGCTGGCTGCCGTGGCTGGTTGCGGTGCCGCTCGTCCTCAACGCGATCACGCCGCTCGGCGAGCTCATTCCGTTCCCGTCCGGCACGCCACGCGGGGTGCTGTTCACGTCGCTCACGACGCTCGGGATGTCGTTCTACACGTTCAAGCTCTACGCCTCGATCAAGCAGGGTCTCAAGCTCAACGCGCTGCCGTTTCGCGAGGTCCTCACCACGACGCTCTTCTACCCCGCCTTCCCGATGGGGCCGATCGACGCGTCGCAGAAGTTCGATCACGTCGCCCTGTCGCGCGACCCGGATATCCGCCGCTGGGTGATGGGCATCGGCCGCATCGGCATGGGCGCCGTCAAGGCCTACATCATCGGCGGCTGGATCAAGACGACGGCCGCGATCTGGGTCTTCGGCGTGCCGATGGACGCGATGTACGACAAGGGCTGGGACGGCCCGGTCCAGGCGCTCCTGTTCGCGTTCTTCTCGTTCGGCTACCTCTACGCGAACTTCTCCGGGTTCACCGACGTCGCGATCGGTGCCGGCTGGATGTTCAATCTGGACCTGACGGAGAACTTCAAGTTCCCGCTGATCGCGCACTCGATCCAGAACTTCTGGCAGCGCTGGCATCTCTCGCTGTCGAAGTTCATCACCGCGTACATGTTCAAGCCGATGGTGCGGCGCACCGGCAAGGCGGGCCTGTCGCTGATCGTCACGTTCACGCTGATCGGCCTCTGGCACCGTACGACTGTCGGCTACCTGTTCTGGGGCGTCGGTCACGGGACGGCACTGGCGCTGACCGCGTGGTACCGCACGAAGAAGCGCCCGCCGATACCCATGCCGTACGTCGTACGGCGCGTCGGCGGCATTGTGGTCACGCTCACCTTCGTCAGCGTGATGTCGACGATCGCGAACCAGCCGTCCAACCGCGTGCTGGCGCGGTACGTCCTGTCCTTCGTCGGAGTCCACGTCGCATGAGGAGGGTCGTCTGATGGAAGAGCGCTGGGATGCGTTCGCCAAGGTGGTGGCAGACTGGGTCTCCGCGCACCAGCTCATGATCTACATCGTGCTGGGGATCCTGGCCTGGGTGCTGATCCTGCTCCACTACCCGCTCGATTCGCTCACGCCGATCTACGCCAACTACTAGCCGCATGTCGTCCCGTCATCGTCACCTGATCCAGCTCGGCGCCGGTGCGCTGCTGGCCGTGTCGCTGCTCGGGGTGTTCGCGCTGGTGGCGTGGTCCGATCAGCCGCGCGTGCGCTACGCGTCGCTGAAGTGCATCTACCGGGAGATCTACAACTACAAGGGCCCGGTCGATGTCGTGATCGTCGGCACGTCGCGCACGAAGTGGGGCGTGGCGCCGCAGGCGGTCTCGCAGGTGATGAGCAACGGCAAGCAGCCGCCGTTCATCGTGCTCAACCTCGGTCGGAGCTGGCGCGGCACGCAGCAGATGTTCCAGGAGGTCAAGGACGTCGAAGCGGAACGCGGCATTACGAAGGCGATCGTCGTCGAGTACTCGCGTGAGGGCGACGTCGTCGCCACCTCGCAGCGGTACTACGACTACTACGTCGACCATGCCGCGCTCGTACCGGTCGAGGAGTTCAAGACCGACCCCGAGGCCAAGCCGCGCGAGCCTGCGTATCTCAAGGCGCGTGATCTGATGGACCTCCTGCAGGAGCGCCTCGACTACGCGCTCGATCGCGCGCTGTCCGGCAAGGCCGACAAGAACGTCACCATCCCCGTCGATCAGCGCCCCGCGGGGTACTCCGACGGCTGCACCGGCAAGGATCGCCCGTACAAGCCGGACGCCAACGCCTCGTGGGCGAAGCGCGTCGTGCCCAAGGGCAAGACGTGGGAGGATCGCAAGCCGGGTGCCTGGCCGATTGGCGCGATCAACAACGATGCTCAGCGCGAGACGATGAAGGAGATGGTCGCGTGGGCGCATGCGCGTGGCCTGCAGATCTACTACACGCTGATGCCGCGCTACCTCGATCCGGAGCCGTCGCAGGCCTACCTCGACAAGTTCAAGGGCACCTTCGGCCAGCCGCTCCTGTTCCCGCCGAAGGACGTGCTCACCGAGCTCTACGCCGGCAACGGCATCGGCTACTCGGATCCGAATCACCTGCAGGCCCAGGGTCGCGAGGCGTACTCGCAGTGGCTCGGCGCCCAGCTGCGTCAGCCCTGAGGGCGGGCTGCCGCTGGCGCGTCAGCCGCCGAGCGTGACGTCGAGCATGGCGCCGTCATGGACGAAGGTGATCGGGCCGCGCCAGCGGCCGGCGATCGTGCCGTCGATGGAGAAGCGCCCATCGCTCGCGTCGCGTCCCGTTCCGGAGATGGCGACCCCGCGCGTGAAGCTGCAGCCGCTGAAGGCGACGGCGGTGCCGGCTTCCGTCGCACGAAAGCGCATCGTGCCGGCGACGGGGCAGGCCGTCGCCTGTGCCTCTTGCCCGCTCCAGTACCAGTACTCGGGCACGCGGCGGAACTGCTGCTGGAACGACACCATCGCGTCCTTCAGCGACGCGAATGATCGCGCGCGAGCCAGCGGCAGCGGCAGGTAGTCGCGCACTACGACGCCGGGGCAGACCTTCGTCCGCCGCGTCGGACGCTTGCCGGTCTCGAGGAAGTCGAGGATCACGTTGTCGGGGCACGGATTGCCGCGGCCGAACGTCACGTGAGGGCCGCCTTGCGTGGTGATCAGGTAGCCGTCGTCGAGGCGCGAGTAGACGGCACGACCCTGCGAGGCCGGCGTGATCGGGTCGGCCGTGGCGACGATCACGAATGTCGGAATGCCCGGGTTCGTGAGCGCTGGCGGTCGCGTGCTCGACGGCTCCTCGCCGGGCCACCAGACGCACGGGTAGTCGCTCAGGAAGAGGGAGCCGCCAAGGCGCGGCAGCGCTGCGCCGACCTGGTCGGCCTGCGCCATGAAGGCATCGCTGCGCTGCGCTTGCGTGCCGTCGTAGTAGTGGTAGTCGCGACAGTCCACGCCGTAGTACATCGCGTCGGACCAGCTCGGGTCGCTGATCGGCTGCAGCGTCTGGGGATTGAGCATCGCGTCCTGATAGGCGAGGCGCAGGAGCGGTACGAGATCGTCGTGGGCGGCAGCCGTCAGCGCGCGGGTCAGCATCATGCGGCCGTTCGTGCCGTACAGCTCGCCGCTGACCACGGCCTGGAAGAGGGTGGACGAGAGCTCGCGCCGCGCTCGGGTGCCGTTGGCAAGCGGGAAGCGCACGGGGATCGGGGCCGCGTTGACGCGCGCCTCGAGCCGATCGAAGACGGCGCCCAGATTCCCCTTGGCGTCGCGCTTGCACTGCGGCCGGTTGTCGCAGATCGCGAGCGTCGTGTTGAGCACGCTCTCGAACTGCCGTGCGGCACTGGTCCAGAACTGCGGCCCCGTCAACGTCAGATCGACGACGCCGTCGATGATCACGCCCTTGAGGCCCTCGGGGTGCGCGGCCGCGTACGTCTGCGCGTACTGGGTGCCGTACGACTCGCCGTAGATGCGGACGTCCGGGCTGCCGAGCCGCTGGCGGAATGCCGCGAGATCCTCGACGGCCTGGCTCGTGCCGACGTACGGGAGCAGCGTGGTGGACTTCAGCTCGGCGGTGCAGGCATTGACGTACGCGACGGTGGAGGGCAGCAGCTCCTGCGTGTCGGTGCGCGCCGCCGCCGTCGCCTCCGGGCAGGTGAGGCCGCCGCTGCGGCCGATGCCGCGCTGGTCGAAGAGCACGATGTCGTAGCGGTCGAGGACCGCCTGCGTGTAGCTCGACAGGTAGCTGTCTGCGCTGAGGATGCCGCTCGAGCCAGGCCCGCCGGTGGCTACCACGAAGAGGCCGTGGCTCGTCTTGTTCGCCGGGCGCACGGCGAAGGCCACCTTGATGCGACGCGTGTCGGCCGGGTCGAAGTGGTTCAGCGGCACCGAGAGCTTCACGCAGGTGAACTCGCTCGTCGAGTTGCACGGCGCGCCGCCGAGCGCCTTCAGCGTGCTGGTCGTGCTGGCGCTGGCGGTGGCAGCCATCAGCAGCGCGACGAGGGCCGCTGCGAGGGCGAGCGTGATGGCCGAGCGGCGTCCGAGCATGCGGAGAGCCTACTGCCCCTCGCGGGGCGTCGGGCGCGCCGCTAGTACGGCGCGACGAAGCGACCCGGGCAGGTCGTCCGTGGCGCAGCGGGCAGTCGATCGCGCAGGAGCAGCTGCTCGACGGGCGCGTACGAGCAGGGCGCGTCGCGCGAGAGCGTCACGTGCCCGGCGCCGATGGTGCGGATCAGGTGGCCCTCTGCGAGGCTGCGGAAGACCGCATCGCCCTGCGCATGCGGCGTGATCGGATCGCCGGTGGCAGTGAGCACGATCGTCGGAATGCCGGCGGCGACGAGTGGCGAGGGCGGTGCCGTGAGCGCCGGCGGGTTCGGCCACCAGGCGCACGACAGATCGATCTCGAAGATCGACTGCCCGATGCGCGGCAGCTGCGCCCCGAGCGCTGCGCCCGCGGTCGTCCACTGCGCGGCGCGCTCGCTCGGCGTCCCGGCGTAGTACGCGGCGTCGCGGCACTGGACGCCGAAGTACGAGGCGTAGGACAGGCCGGTGTTCAGCAGCGTCCACGTCGACGGATCGACGCCCTCCGCGATCCACGCGCCCTCCGCGAGGCTGTCGTAGTCGCCGCGCGCTGCACGGGCGAGATCGCGCAGGACGGTGGCACGACCGACCGCCGAGTAGAGCGACGATCCGATGTAGGTGTGCAGCATCGTCTGCGTCAAGAGACCGGTGCCGCGCGTGACGCGGATCGGCTGCCGGGCGAGGCGCGCGTTTAGCTGGTCGTAGACGACGCGCGCGCCCTGCGGCATGTCGCGTCGGCAGGCGGGGCGTCGTCCACACACGCCGAGCGTCTCGTTGAGCACGCTCTCGAAGCCGCGTGCCGCGCTGGCCCAGAAGCCGGTCGCGCTCAGCGACGTGTCGACGACGCCGTCGAGGATCAGGCTGCGCAGCCCTTCCGGGTGCTGGCGCGCGTACGCCGCTGCGAGCTGCGTGCCGTACGAGGTGCCGTACAGGCTCATCCGCTCGGCGCCGAGCGCCTGCCGGATCGCCTCGAGGTCCTCCGCGGCCTGGCGGGTGTCGAGGTACGCCAGGAGCGCCGGTGCATCGAGCTCCCTCACGCATTCCCGCGTGAACCGCGCGTCGGTGATGGCGAGATCGAATCGCGCGGTGCCCTCGGCGCGGCGTGCGGCCAGCACGGCCTGCGGGCAGTAGATGCCGCTGCTCGCCGCGATGCCCCTCTGGTCGAAGTAGACGATGTCGTACTGCCGGACGATCGCCGGCGACCACATGCCGAGCAGGGCATCGGCATCCGAGAGCCCCGACGCGCCCGGGCCGCCGACCGCCGTCACGAGCAGCCCCTTGGAGTGCGAGGTCGCGGCCGGGTGCACGCCCACCAGCACCTTCAGCGTGGCGTGGTTGGCAGGGTCGAAGTGATCGAGCGGCACCGTCACTGCGAGGCAGCGGAAGACGCTGTCGACGTTCGGGCAGGTGTCGGCTCCGAGAGCGCGCAGCTGGGTGGGAGTGAGGGCGGCCGCCGTGCTCGGTCCGAGCAGCGCACAGAGCACGATCAGAAGCGATGCGAGGCGGCGCATTGGCGCACTGTACGTCGCGATGCTCCCGCCCCCGGTTGTCCGGCACCCACAGCTATACCCTTGCCGCATGTCGCTGCTCTCGACGTCGCCAAACCGCTGGCTCTCGCTCGTCGGCATCTGCGCCGTCACGGCGCTGGTCTGGGTCACGGCCTCCGATATCTCGCTGGCGCTGCCGACGATCGGCCGCGAGCTCGGCGGCTCGATGGACACCCTCCAGTGGGCCGTCAACGGCTACTTCCTGGCCGGATCGCTGATCATCGTCGGCGGCAAGCTCGGCGACATCTTCGGCCGTCGGCTGGTCTTCGCGATCGGCACGCTCCTGATCCTCGCGGGGTCGATCGTCGCGGGTCTCGCGCACGGCTCGACGCTGCTGATCCTCGGCCGTGTGATCGAGGGCGTCGGCGCGGCCGCCGTCCTGCCGTCGGCCCTCGCCATCGTCGCCGTGTCGTTCAGCGGCCGCGAGCGCGATACCGCCATCGGCGCATGGATCGCCACCTGCTGGGGGGCGCAGGCGATCGGGCCGCTGGTCGGCGGGCTGCTCATCTCCGCGCTCTCGTGGCAGTGGATCTTCTGGATCAACCTGCCGATCGGCGCGGTCGCCCTGGTGCTGATGTGGAAGACCACGGCCGAGTCGAGCGAGGAAGGCGCCGACCGCAGCATCGACATCGGCGGCGTGATCACCCTCGTCGGTGGCATCGGGCTGATCTCGTACGGCCTCGTCGAGGCCGACACGGCTAGCCCGCGCGCGTTGGCCGGCTACTTCCTCGTCGCGCTCGCGCTGCTCGTCGCCTTCGTGCTGATCGAGCGCCGGGTGCGCAATCCCGTCGTCCTGCTGTCGATCTTCAAGCGCGGTCGCTTCGACGGTGCCGTGCTCGCGAACCTGATCGCCAACATCATCTTCGGCACGGCGATCTTCTTCATGGCGCTCTACCTGCAGGTCGTCGAGGACATGAGCCCGCTCCGGGCTGGCGTCATGCTCCTGCCCGCGACGCTTCCAATCCTGATCGTCAATCCGTTCGGCACGCGCCTCGGGCTGCGCTTCGGTCCGTGGCTGCCGACGGCGGCTGGCATGGTGCTGCTCGCCGCCGCCTCGGTGCTGCTGCTCGACCTGACGGGCTCCTACAACCAGCTGATCGCACCGTTCCTGCTGCTCGGCGCCGGCATCGGCCTGCAGATCACGCCGTGCGCTGCCGTCGCCGTCGAGGACCCCGACGGCGCGGGCGAGGGCGTGGCCTCCGGCGTCTACAAGGCATCGAGCATGATCGGCGGCTCGCTGGGCGTCGCGCTCGGCACTGCGATCTTCCAGACGCGCGCCCGCGCGGAGCTCGAGCACCTGCTGCAGCCGTACGACCCGTCCTACAAGCAGCTCGGCGAGTACCTCGACGTGCTGACGGGCAGCGCAAAGGCGGCCGACATCATCCCGGCCGCTGGCATGGACGTCGCAGCGACCATCACGAAGGCCTTCGACGTCTCCGTCGCCTACGCGATGGTGCCGTCCGTCATCACCGCGGTGATCGGCGTCGGCGTGGCGGTGCTGCTGCTCCGCGGCAAGGCGCCGGCGTCCGACGAGCTGTAGCCGCAGGTGACGCGCCACCGAGGCCCTGTGGCCCCGGTTGAACGATCACCAGGGTGACGGGAAGCGCTCCTCGGGCTCGAACGTCGCCACTGGATCGGCGTCGAGGTCGATCAGCAGGCGCACGTCGGCGAGCGCGCCCTCGAGCAGCACCGATGCGGTGCGCGCGCCGTCGCAGGCAACCCAGGTGGCGCTGCGGATCGGCAGGAGGACGGGGGAGAGGTCGGTGCCGCGGCGGATCGCCTCGAGCGCGCCGGCGACGGC
>JBPCSK010000029.1:0-4551 GCA_051007275.1 Gaiellales bacterium
CGGCGGGTCCGGCGCGCCGATCGCCCTGGTCGGGCACCTCGACACCGTGCCCAACTGGGAGGACGGCGGCGTGGAGCGCACGCCCACGCGCATCGTCGGCCGTGGCGCAGCAGACATGAAGGGCGGCGTCGCGGTCATGCTCGCCGTCCTGCAACGGCTCACGTCGGACGCCGCGGCCACGGTGTGCATCTTCTACGACCGCGAGGAGGGGCCGCACGGCGACAACGGCATCCATCGCGTTCTGGCCGAATCGCGCCTGCTCGACCCCAAGCCGGCGATGGCGATCGTCCTGGAGCCGTCCAGCGGCACGATCCTCGCCGGCGCCGTCGGGTCGATCAACGCCCAGCTGACCTTGCGCGGGCGCGCCGCGCACGCCGCGCGACCCTGGGAGGGCGAGAACGCCGTGTCGGCCGACTTCGCCGCCGCCGTGGCCCGCTTCGCCGCGCGCCAGCCCAACGACACCGTCGTCGACGGTCTCACCTATCGCGACGTGGCCACGATCACGATGGTGAAGGGCGGCGTCGCGCACAACGTCGTACCCGACAAGGTCGAGGTCTGGGTGAACGCCCGTGTCGCCCCGGGGAACTCCATCGATGATGCAAAGGCCGAGATCGAGGAGCTGGCCGGACCCGCCGCCGAGGTGGTCTGGAGCGACATCGCCCCGCCGGCCATGCCGAGCCTCACCGCGGCTCCCGTGGCGAGCTTTCTCAAGCGCAGCGGCCTTCCCGTCCAGCCGAAGCAGGCCTGGACCGACGTGGCCACCATGCACGCCTGGGGCGTGCCGGCGTTCAACTACGGTCCGGGCGAGCCGTCGCAGGCCCACCAGCCGAACGAGTGGGTCGAGATCGCCGCGCTCGAGGAGTGCGAGCGGGTGATCGCCGCGGAGCTCGGCGCGTCATGAGCGTGCCCGCGGAGCGCTGGGAGGGAGCCGGCAACATCTACCTCCTGATCGACGCGGAGGACCTGCGCGCTCCGCTGGACCCTGATCAGGTCCGCACGGTCTGCGCCATCCTCGGCGGCGATGGCGTCCTGGAGGTGCGGCGCGACGACGGCGCCGACGTCTCGATGCGCATCTGGAATCCCGACGGCTCGCAGAGCGAGGCGTGCGGCAACGGCACGCGCATGGTCGCGCGCTGGCTCGCCGAGCAGACGGGGCAGGAGCACGTCAGCATCAGCACCGCCGCGGGCGTGCTCGCGTGCGAGGTCGATGGCGAGATGGTGTCCGCGCGCATGGCGCAGACGCGGTTCGACGGACCCCAGTACGCACCGAATGACGGGGCGTTTCCCTACGCCCACACGTTCGTCAGCGTCGGCAACCCGCACGTCGTGATCCCCGTCGACGACATCGAGACGTTTCCGCTCGAGGACGAGGGCCCCGCGCTCGAGCACCACCCGTGGTTCCCCGAGCGCGCCAACGTCGAGATCGTCGAGCAGATCGACCAGCATCGCGTCCGCATGCGCGTCTGGGAGCGCGGGGTGGGAGAGACGCGTGCCTGTGGCACCGGCGCCTGCGCGGTGGCCGTGGCCGCCGTCGCGAGCGGCACCGCATCGTCGCCCGTCACCGTGCAGCTACCTGGGGGCGAGCTGATGATCGACGTGGACGACGACGGCTTCGTCACGATGCACGGCCCGGCGCGCCGCGTGGAGCGTCTGATCATCCCCGGCTCCTACCTGATCTGACCATGCGCTTCTCCGACCGCATGGATGCGATTCCCGAGTACGTGGTGGCACGCATGAACCGCGTGATCGCCGAGCAGCGTGCCGCCGGCGTCGACGTGATCTCGCTCGGCATCGGCGACCCCGATCTCCCACCGGATCCCCGCATTCGCGCGCGCCTCGCCGAGGAGGTGCAGCGGGACGACGCCGCGCGCTATCCGACCAATATCGGCCAGCCGGACCTGCGTGAGGCCGTCGCGGAGCACTACGCCCGACGCTTCGGCGTCACGCTGGATCCGGCAACCGAGATCCTGCCCCTGCTCGGCGCGAAGGAGGGGCTCGCGCACCTCGCGCTCGCCGTCCTCGACCCGGGCGCGCTCTCGCTCGTCGCCGATCCCGGCTATCCGGTCTACACCGGCGGCCCGCTGCTCGCCGCCGCCCAGGCTCACCCACTGCCGCTGCTCGCCGCCAACGGGTTCCAGCCCGACCTCGACGCGGTGCCTGGCGACGCCGCTGCACGGGCGCGTCTGCTGATCTGCGGCTATCCCAACAACCCGACGGGGGCCGTCGCGGCCCCCGATCTCTTCGCCCGGCTGGGGGCCTTCGGGGAGCAGCACGATCTCGTGCTCTGCCACGACCACGCCTACGCCGAGATCGCCTTCGATGACGCGGCGGCACCAAGCGCGCTGTCAGACGCCGGGTTCCGCAATCGCGGGATCGAGATCCTCTCGCTCTCGAAGACCTACTCCGTGCCCGGCTGGCGCATCGCCTTCGCCGTCGGCAACCCCGAGATCATCGCCGTGCTGCAGCGCCTGAAGACCCAGATCGACTCGGGCATGTTCCCGGCCTTGCAGCGCACCGCTGCGTGGATGCTGCGACAGACGGACCTCGACGGGCCACCGCTGCAGGTCTATCGCGACCGGCGCGATCTCGCCTGCGCCGAGCTGACGGCGATCGGCATGCCCGTCACCCCCCCGGCGGGTGGCATGTACCTCTGGGTGCCCGTCCCGACAGACGAGACATCGGCCGCGTTCGCCGCCCGCCTGCTGGAGCAGGCCGCCGTGATTGTGACCCCTGGCAGCGCGTACGGCAGCGCGGGCGAGGGCTACGTGCGCATGGCGCTGACCGTGCCGGAGGATCGGCTGCGCGAGGCGCTCGACCGCATCGGCGCCGTGCTGGCCGGCTCCGGCTCGGAGTAGACTCCGCGTAGTGGGTGACGGCTTCCATCAGATACGCGACACGGCGCCCGAGCGCGCCTTCGTCGCGGCCGTTGCCCGCCAGAACCAGCGCATCGAGGCCGATCTCGCGGAGCTGACCGAGCTGCTGCACACCGCGCTGTGCGAGCCCGTCGGCCAGCTCATCCAGCGGCGGGACCAGCCCGAGCTCAAGACCTATCTCGGATCAGGCAAGGTCGACGAGCTCGAGGAGGAGCTGAAGGCCACCGAGGCCGAGGTGCTCGTGATCGATGACGAGCTCACGCCGTCGCAGCAACGCTACCTCGAGAACCACTTCAAGATCCGCGTGATCGACCGCACGGCGCTGATCCTCGACATCTTCGCCGCACACGCGCACAGCGCGGAGGGCAAACTGCAGGTCGAGCTCGCGCAGCTCGAGTACCAGCTCCCCCGCATGCGCGGCATGTGGCAGCACCTCGAGCGCCTCGGCGGTGGCGTCGGCACCCGCGGACCGGGCGAGTCGCAGCTGGAGACCGACCGCCGACTCGCCCGCGACCGCATCACCGCGCTGCGGCGCAAGCTCAAGGAGACCGGCAAGCGCCGTCGGCTGCAGCGCAAGCAGCGCATGGAGGGCGTCGTGCCCACCGTGTCGCTGGCGGGCTACACCAACGTCGGCAAGTCGAGCCTGCTCAACGCCCTCACGGGTGCCGAGGTCTCGAGCCGCAATCGACTGTTCGAGACGCTCGATCCCACGACACGGCGCTTCACCCACGTGGGTCGCGAGTACACGATCACCGACACCGTGGGCTTCATCCGCAAGCTGCCGCACGGGCTGGTGGAGGCGTTCGCCTCGACGCTCGAGGAGACCCTGTCGGGCGACCTCATGCTGCACGTCGTCGATGCCTCGCTGCCCGAGGAGGAGCGCGACGAGCAGATGCGCGCGGTCGACGACGTCCTCAGCCAGATCGGCGCCGACGAGCTCCCGCGGATCGTCGTGCTCAACAAGATCGACCTCGTCGATGCCGAAGATCGCGCACGCCTGCGCAACCGCCTGCCCGCGGCGCTGCAGGTCTCCTCGCACACGCGGGAGGGACTGGAGGAACTGGAGATCGCCGTCGCCGAGCACTTCGCCGGGCGCTTCGAGCCGGTCGAGCTGCTCGTTCCGCACACCGAGGGCGGCGCGCTGTCCTCGCTGTACGCGCTCGGCGCGCCCATCTCGCAGCGCGAGGACACCGCTGAGGGCGTGCGCATCCGCGCCCGCTTGCCGAAGGCCGAGCGCGACCGGTACGTCCGCTTCGAGGTGGCTCCGGAAGCGATCGCATGAGCGACGTGCTGTTCAAGCGCCTGCATCCCGAGGCCCGCCTGCCGCAGCAGGCCCACCACGACGATGCGGGACACGACCTCCACGCCACCGAGGAGCGCGAGCTCGCGCCCGGGGCGCGGGCGGCGGTCGGCTGCGGATTCGCCATGGCCCTGCCACCCGACATGGCGGCTCTGGTCATGCCACGCTCCGGCCTGGCACTCAAGGAGGGGATCGGTGTCCTCAACGCGCCCGGTCTGATCGATGCCGGCTACCGCGGGGAGATCAAGGTGATCCTGATCAACCACGACGCCACCGAGACGCGCACCATCGGCGTCGGCGACCGCATCGCACAGCTCGTCCTCGTCCGGCTCCCTCAGGCCGGCTTCCGCGTGGTCGACGAGCTTCCCACCTCTGCCC
>JBPCSK010000030.1:0-1039 GCA_051007275.1 Gaiellales bacterium
GATGTCCCAAAAGGGTCTGACCCCTTTGGGACATCTACCTCAACACGGCATCGACCTCCCCACGAGGGCACCTGATGGACACCGTCAATCTGGGACGAACGGGACTCCGCGTCTCGCGCGCCTGCCTGGGCACGATGACGTTCGGGCGCCAGGCCGACGAGGCCGAGTCCGCGCGCATCGTCGATCGCGCGCTGGACGCGGGCGTGACGTTCCTCGACACCGCCGATGCCTATCCGATCCCGCCCGACATCGAGACGAACGGCCTGACCGAGGAGATCCTCGGCCGCATCATCGCGGGCCGGCGCGACCGCGTCGTGCTGGCGACGAAGTGCCACTTCCCGATGGGCCCGGCGCCACACCAGCGTGGGAATGGCCGGCTGCACATCCGCCGCAGCGTCGAGGCCAGCCTCCGGCGCCTGCAGACGGACTGGATCGATCTCTTCCAGGTGCACCAGATGGATCCGCACACGCCCGTCGAGGAGACGCTCGATGTCCTCGAGGACCTGCGCCGCGAGGGCAAGATCCTCTACGGCGGCTCGTGCAACTTCAGCCCGGTCAAGACGGCCGAGGCCGCGATCGCGGCGGCGCGCCTCGGCGTCGAGGGCTTCGCCTGCCTGCAGCCGCGCTACAACCTGCTGCACCGCCACTGCGAGCACGCGATCTTCCCGCTGGCGGAGGCCGAGGGCATCGGCGTGATCTCGTACAACCCGCTGGCCGGTGGCTTTCTGACCGCGAAGCACCGCGGGCGTCGGCCGGACGAGGATCCGCCGGAGGGCCGCTTCTCGCTGCCGGGCATGAGCGGCAACACCTACCGCCGCAGCTACTGGAACGAGACCATGTTCGAGAAGTCCGAGCGCATCTTCGCGATCTGCGACGAGGCGGGCCTCGAGCCGGCCCGCGTCGCTGTCGGCTGGGTGCTGGCGCAGCCGGCCGTCACGGCACCGATCCTCGGTGCCTCGAAGGCCGAGCAGCTCGACGCCGTCCTCCCCGCGTTCGAGGATCCGCTCGGCGACGACATCCTCGCCGAGCTCGACGAGGC
>JBPCSK010000031.1:0-1903 GCA_051007275.1 Gaiellales bacterium
CTACCCGCGTGGAGCGCCCACGCGACGACAATCGAGCCGCTCGGACCGAGCGCGACATCGACGTTAGCGATCCAGTCCCCGCCCGTTACGGATCCGACGACAGCTGGTGCAGAGAAGCCACCGCCGGCCTCCCGCGTATGCAGCACCATCGACGTGGTGGCACCGCTGGTGACCGACGTCACGACGGCAGTCCGATTGCCTGGACCGCCCGCAGATGCGAGAAGCACGCCCCCGAGCTGTTCCTCCACAGCGAACGTAGCGGCATCGGCGGCGCGTGTCCGCGCCATGAGCGCGCCCGCTGGATTGCCCCAGAGCACCGTTGTCGCGCCCTCGGGAGCGACCGCCACCGCCATGGTCCGCGTCTGATCCATGCCAGACGCCACGTCGAAGGCAGGGTTTGGCTCCCACGGGCCCAGCGTCCCCGCGCCCGCGATCACCGGAGTTCCGAGGATGAAGGAAGCGAGTACCACAGCGACGATCACCCTGCGATGGAAGACCGGCCAGATAGTGCGCTTCATCAGACGAGGCTAGCAGCCGGCTGGGGCACTACGAGCACCGGGATCACCCTTGTCGCGAGAGCGAGAGCGCGATCGCGCGGTTGAGTGATGCGCGCAGCGCCGGATCCGTGACGGCGGCGGTCAACTCATCGGCGCGCGCCTGCGCGGCCGGCTGGATCACAATCGGCGGATATTGAACCGCCGCGGCGGGGACGCTGATCGGACCGATTTCGACCTTCAGTCCAGGGGGGCCATCACCCGCCATCCGCTCGTCGAGCTTGCGGAGGATCGTGCGCTCCTCGAGCGTCAGCGCGTGCACCCAGGAGGCATCGGCGGCGTGCACGATCAGCGTCCCATCGCGGGCGATGCGCGCGGGCTGGGCGACGCGCGCGAGTCCCTCCCCCACGACGTCCGCCCACACGTCGGCGATGCGGCGCACCGGTCCGAGGTCGCCCGGCATCGAGCCGGCGATATCGCTGCCGATCGAGGCCGGCATGCGCAGCGCGCTCTGCGGGTCGCGGCGGCGCCCCGCGCTCACACCAGCACCTCGAGGGCGTGCACCAGGTCGGCGAGATCATCGACGCCGTCGGCGCCGGTGGCGGTCAGGATCACCTGGCCGTGCTGCCGGCCGAGCTCGACGATCCGCGTGCGGCGATCGCGGTCGAGCTCGGACAGCACGTCATCGAGCAGGAGCAGCGGCGGCTCGCCGCGCGTCTCATGGATCAGCGCGGCCTGCGCCAGCAGGAAGGCGAGCACGAGCGTGCGCTGCTCGCCCTGCGAGGCGCTGCGCCGTGCGTCGCGACCGCCGAGCTCCACGACGAGATCGTCGAGGTGGGGACCGACGCCCGTGGTCTGGCGATCGATGTCGCTGCGGCGGCGCTCACGCAGGGCCGCGAGCAGCGCCGTGCCATCACCCGCGAGCGACGGCTCGTAGCGCAGGCCTCCAGCATGCGGCGAGCCGAGCAGCTCGCCGCGCTCCTCGAAGAACGGCGCCAGGCGCTCGACGAGTCGCTCGCGCGCCTCGGTGATCAACGCGCCGTGATCCGCCAGCTGGCGATCCCACGGATCGAGCTCGTCCTCGGTGCCCTCACGGCGGCGAACGCGACGCAGGACCGCGTTGCGCTGCTCCATCGTCTGACGGTAGGCGCGCTCATGCTCCTCGAAGCGCGGCCAGGCGCCCTCGATCGCGCGGTCCATCGCCACGCGGCGGACGCTCGGGCCGCGCTTGACGAGATCGAGGACGTCGGGGATGAAGACCACCGAGGCCCAGCGCTCGCGCAGCGTTCGCCCGTCCACCTGCACGCCGTCGAGCTCGAGCGTGCGCGAGCCCTTGGTCAGCCGGACGCGCGTGGTCGTCGGCGCACCGCCGGCCTCACCCTCGACTCGGACGCCGAGCTCGTCGGCGC
>JBPCSK010000032.1:0-4931 GCA_051007275.1 Gaiellales bacterium
GGATATGACGGCTGTCGCGCATGCTCAACCGGCGACTACGATGGCAAGCGAGAAGAGGAGGCGATCATGGCCGACGACGGCATTCGCGAGCAGCTCGAGACGCTCTACTGGTGGGGCGTGCCCACGTTCTTCCGGGCACCGCACGATGAGAACCCCGCCAACTGCGACATCGGCGTGCTCGGCATCCCGCACTCGGCCGGCAACGGCTCAACCGAGCGCGACCAGCATCTCGGGCCACGCGCCGTGCGCGGCGTCAGCTCCCACAATCGCCGCCCGCACGCCGCCTACGGCATCCACGCCTTCGAGGACGTCCGCGTGAGCGACCTCGGGGACGTCCCGCTGCCCGAGGCGATGGACAACGAGGCGTGCATCGACCGCATCGCGGCGTGCGCCCGCGCGGCCGCCGATGCGAACACCCGGCTCGTCTCGATCGGCGGTGATCACGCCATCACCGGCGGCGTCCTGCTGGGTCTCGCCGGGCCTGGCTCGCAGGTGACCGACGGGCAGCCGGTGGCGCTGATCCACTTCGACGCCCACGTCGACTCGTATGCGCAGCTGCCGCACTGGCTTGGCGCCAAGCGCTCGGCCGCGCACTGGGCCGCCTACCTCGTGGAGAGCGGGTGCATCGACCCGACGCGCAGCACGCAGATCGGCATGCGCGGCGCGCCCCGCACCACGACGTGGCTGCAGACCAGCCATGACCTGGGCTACGCGGTGCGCACGATGGCCGAGTGTCGCGCGATGGGACTGCAGGCGATGATCGACGAGGCCGTGGCGCGCGCCGGTGACGGGCCGGTGTACATCACGTTCGACCTGGACTCGCTCGATCCGTCGATCGCGCCCGCGGTCTCGAACCTCGAGGTGGGCGAGGGCGGCTTCACGATCGATGAGGCGAATCTGATGCTGCGCTCGCTGCGGGGTCTCGACATCGTCGGCGCCGACGTGGTGTGCCTGATGCCGACGAAGGACCTGCCCAACGATCAGACGGCGATGGTGGCTGGCCATATCGCCGCGGAGCAGGTGGCGCTGATCGCCGATCGGCTCATCGCTCCAGGCACGTAGGGCGGCTGCTGGCAGATCGCGTGTGGTGACTTCAGCGCGCCGAGCGGAGCGCCCAGGGAAGCGGGCGGCACAGCCCGCCGAGACGACCCGGCGGCGCCGGGCCGCGCCGCGGTCGCGTGGTGGTCAATGGGAGCCTGCGTACGCTGCGTCGCCCTGGTCCGCGTAGGCGAAGGCGGCCACGCAGAGCTCGCCAGTGGCGGGATTCGTGGCGAGCGGGATGTTGTGCACGTCGCAGACCTTCATCAGCGCCTGGATATCCGGATCGTGCGGGTGCGCCGTCAGCGGATCGCGCAGGAAGACGACGAGATCGAGCTGCTCCTCGGCGACCAGCGCGCCGATCTGGAGATCGCCGCCGAGCGGGCCCGACATCAGGCAGTGGACGTTGAGGGCGAAGTGCTCGTTGAGCAGGCCGCCGGTCGTGGCGGTCGCCACGAGGCGGCTCTGGCGGAGGGTCTCGAGGTGGCGCTCGACAAGCTCGAGCATGGCGTTCTTGGCGCCATCATGCGCGACCAGCGCGATGCGGTGGGGGCTTCTTCGTTTCATGTCCCCAACGTACGTGCTCGCCGGCGGGATTCCCCGCGCGACTCCGAATCGAAACCGCTTCCGCACCGGAATGCCTCAGCGCACCGGCACGGTCTCCCAGGCCGACCAGTCGGTGCCGTCCGACAGGCGGATGAGGATCGCGCGCACCGTCGTCGGCTGTCGCCGCAGCAGGAGGCGATGGCGGAACGGGATGGTGCGCGAGGCGCGGCGCACGCGGATGCCGATGTGCTCCGTCTCGCCGCCGATCAGCAGCACCTCGATGGCGGTGCCTCGGCGGGTCGCGGTGATGTCGATCTGGTCGAGGTCGATCGCGTCGGGATCGTTGGGCCCGACCGGGTCGCCTGGCTGCGGGTTGGGGGCGGTGACCGGCTGAGGCGGCGCGAGCTCGAACGGTGCTGCGCGGTTTGGCACCGTGATGGCGAGGCAGTCGGCCATCAGCCCATCGAGCTGCGGCGCCGCGAACGTCCACGTCGCGTCGCGCCCGCCGGCATCGACGGTGGTGGTTGTGATCAGGGTGCCATCGACCCCGGCGCGGGTCAGGACCGCAGTGCGATCGAGGCGGGTCGGGTCGCTCTCGATGATCGTTCTCTGCACCGTCCGCGGCACCCACGAGCCGGGCTTGATCCAGCGGTACATGCGCGACCAGGTGTCGTAGCCC
The DNA here is from genome assembly GCA_051007275.1 of Gaiellales bacterium. Taxonomy (GTDB): domain Bacteria; phylum Actinomycetota; class Thermoleophilia; order Gaiellales; family F1-60-MAGs149; genus F1-60-MAGs149. Next base: position 2,264 of record JBPCSK010000032.1, read on the forward strand.
GCGTACGCCCAGCCGGTACCGGGCCACGTGTTGGACCACGTGCGGCGCTCCTGCGGCGGCGACCACTCCCAGACCGTCTCGGACACCGTGCGCTCCTGCGCTGCGGCCTGCGACGTGATCATCAGCTCTGCGGCGCCCAACGCGCAGGTGCCGTCGACGCGGCCCATGCCGAACGCCACCCGGACGGGATCGCCGCTCGGCGCATCGAACGTCGCCAGCGTGAGGCGAAGCTGCTTCGTGCGGTTGTCGTAGGTCGCCTCGACCCGATCGATGTCGTCGGGATTGAAGCCGCCGACGAAGCTCGGTGTGGTCGACCGGGCGAACGAGCCCGTCAGCGTCCAATCACCGTCGAACGCGGCGGCGGGTGCTGCGGTGAGCAGCGAGGCGAGGATCAGGGCCGCCGCCGCGATCAGCGGGCGGAGTGGAGAGGGCAGGCGCGAGGTCATGCCCGATCGTCGTCGCCTCGCGGCGATCGCTTACGCGCATGCCCCGACCGCGTCCGACGGCGCGAGGCGCGTCGGACGCGGCGAGGCGATGCGGCCTAGTGGATCGCGATGCGATCCCAGCTCGACCAGTCGGTCCCGTCGGAGAAGCGGACCTGCACGAAGCGCGCGTCGGCCGGCGCGTTGCGGACCGCGAGCGTGTTGCGGAAGTCCAGCGTCTTCGACGCCTTGCGGATGCGCACCTGCACCTGATCGGCCGTGCCGGTCATCGACAGGACGACGCGCGAGCCGCGACGCGTCGCCGTGGTGGCGATGTCGTCGAGGGTGATCTCATCGGCACCGGCGACGAGACCCGCGGCCGGGGTCGGGCCCGGCGTCGGCGTCGGCGTCGGCGCGGGTGCCGGCGTCGGATCGGCGACCGGGGCGGCCGGCGGCGCGATCACGTACGGGTTGCGGTGGCCGGGCACCTCGATCTCGAGGCAGTCGGCCTGGATGTTGCTGAGCAGCGGCCAGCCGAACGCCCAGTTCATCTCCGTCGCCGTGTTCGCGACGCGCGTCACCGACGTGAGCGCACCGTTGACGCCATCGAGGGTCAGCGAACCGACGCGCTCGTGGTTGGCGGTGTCGAGGCCCGAGACGATGCGGGTCCACTGGTAGCGGTACTGCTCGTGGAACTCGCTGCGACCCATGTACGTCCAGCCGTCGCCGGCGGGCGGCGTCCAGCGCGACGTCGTGAACGCGTTCTCGAGGTGCGAGGGGCCGTTGATGTCGCGTGCGGTGATGGCGATGTCCATCGTGCCGGTCGCGCACGAGCCATCGGCTTGTCCGGTGCCGAAGCCGACGTAGATGTTCCCGCGCTCGGGCGCCTGGAAGAAGTCGAGCTGCAGCGCGACCGTCTTGGCGCGGTTGTCGAACGTCGCGGAGACCGAGTCGACGTCGTTCGGGTTGAACCCGCCGTAGAAGCTCGGATTCGTATCGCGCGCGAACTCGCCGCTGATCGTCCAGTCGCCGGTGAAGGCCTGAGCGCCGGTCGCACCGGCCAGCGATGCGAGCACCGCGGCGCCGAGGATGGCTCCGCGGAGGTGCTTTCGTGCCTTGAACATGTTCATCATCCTGAAGGAATCGCCGATGGGGAACAACCCACCTGCCACGGCTGACGCGCGGTCCCTGCGGATCTGACGCAGCGGTGTGAGCGGGCTTCCCGCGGAGGCATGCCGTACAGTGCCGCGCATGGGACGGTTCCGCCTCGGACTGCGCATGGCCGGCGCCTCGTGGCGCGTCGTGCGCCGGGAGAAGAGCCTGATCGCCTACCCGCTGCTCGCAGCCGCCTTCGGCATCGGCTACGCGCTGCTGGTGATGCTGCCCCTCGGCCTGCTCGGCTTCGTCGCCTTCGGCGACAACGCGATCATCGGCTGGGTGCTCCTGGCGATCGGCCTGTTCGGGATGAACATCGGCGCGTCGTTCTTCGGCGTGGCAGCGGCCGCCAACGCGTCACGCGTCCTGGATGGCCAGGACCCGACGCTCGGCACCGGCATCGGCGTGGCGTGGTCGCGGAAGGGCGTGATCGTCAAGTGGGGGCTCGTCTCGGCCACCGTCGGCGTCGTGCTGCAGCTGGTCGCCGATCGTGCCGGCGGTCTCGGGGGTGCGCTGATCCAGGCGATCGGCGGTGCGGCGTGGAGCATCGCCAGCTTCTTCGTCCTCCCGATTCTCGCGCTCGAGGGGCTCGGACCGTTCGCCGCCCTCAAGAAGTCGCTGTCCGTGATCCGCACGCACTGGGGCGAGTCGATCGTCGGTGGTGCCGCCGTGGGGTTCGTGACCGGGCTGATCGCGCTGGCGGGCATCGGCGTCGCCGTGCTCGGCGTGCTCGCAGGTCTCAACGCATCGTGGGCGGCAGGAGTGCCGCTGATCGTGATCGGCCTGATCCTGTTCTTCATCGGCGTGACGGTCGGGTCCGTGCTGCGCGCCGTCTTCACGGTCGTCGTCTACCGCTATGCCACCGAGAGCCTCGTCACCGAGGGCTTTCCGGCCGAGGACCTTGAGCAGGTCTTCCGTCCGAAGAACCGCCGCCACTAGCGGCCGCTCTCAGACGCCTCTCATGCCCTCAGGTTCCTCTCAGGGCGACCGTGCATCGTCCGGTCTGCGGGAGCTGATCCCGCCCAACCGACACGAGAGAGACACCACCATGAATCGCAAGCTCATCGCCCTCACCGCCGCGGTCGCCGCCC
>JBPCSK010000033.1:0-2456 GCA_051007275.1 Gaiellales bacterium
TCGCAGCGCGTCCAGGCGTACGGTGGGCTCCTTGTCGGGCGAGCCGTAGTGCGGCATGCCCTTCTCGCTCAGGCGTGCGCTCGCCGTCTCGAGCATGATCCCCTGGCTCGGCGACCACGCGCGGGTGGCCGCGAGCTCCGTGTCGCTGAGGATGCCGGGGTTGGCGTGGGGCAGCAGCCCCGTCTCGATGAGCACGCGCTCCATGCAGTGCACGAGGTAGGCCACCGTCGTCTCGAAGCCGAGCTCGGCGAGCTCGACACGCGCGGCCTCGTACCGCAGCTCCGGCTTGTCGCCGAGGGTGAAGAGGGCCTCGCGGCAGCCGGCCGCCTTGCCCTGCTCGGCCAGCGCCACGACCTCGTCGGGCGTCAGGTACGACCGCTCACCCTTCTTGGGCGGCTTCGTGAAGGTGCAGTAGTGGCAGACGTCGCGGCACAGCATCGTCAGCGGGATGAAGACCTTGGGCGAGTACGTCACCACGACGCCATGCGCCGCGTCGCGGCGCGCACGGGCGTCGGCGCAGAGGCCCGCCAGATCCGGCGAGGGATCCTCAGCGAGCGTGAGAGCCTCGGCGTCGGTCAGCACCCTGTGACCCTACCAACAAGCGCCATCATCGTTGCTTTGGTGCCTGACCCCAGCGCAACGTCGATTAGCCCCAGCGGTCGCGCAGGCGCGGGGCGAGGTCCGCGGCGAAGCGATCGAGGAACCCGGCCTGATCCGCGCCCGGGGCGTGGAACACCAGGTGCCGGAAGCCCATCTCAACGTACGGCGCGATGCGCTCGACGGCCTCGTCGGGGTCGTTCGTGCAGATGAAGCGGCTGGTCGGATCGACCGACGGATCCTTCGACAGGCGCTCGAGCTCGACCGGATCCTCGACGCCGTGCTTCATCTCCGCCGGCAGCGCGAGCGGCGCCCAGAAGTCGCAATCGCTCCGTGCCTGCTCGAGATCGGGGTGGTACGAGAGCTTGATTTCCATCAGGAGATCGAGGTCGGCGAGCGAGCGGCCCGCCTTCTCCGCGCCTTCGGCGAGCGCCGGCAGGAGCTTCTCGGTGTAGAGCTCCTTCGGCGTGCCCGACGTCGTGATGAAGCCGTCGGCGGTCGCGCCGGCGTAGCGCGAGGCCATCGGCGCGGCCGCGGCGACGTAGATCGGCGGCGGCGCGTCGGGCAGGTCGTAGATCGTGGCGCTCTTCGTGGCGTAGTAGTCGCCCTCGAACGTCACGCGCTCCTCGCTCCAGAGCTGGCGGATCAGCGCGAGCGACTCCTTCAGGCGCTTCAGGCGCTCCGGCCCCTCGGGCCACTCGACGCCCGTCGGCGGCACCTCGTTGAGCGACTCGCCCGAGCCGACTCCGAGGAAGATGCGGCCTGGTGCGAGGCACGTGAGCGTCGCGAAGCCCTGGGCGATCGTCGAGGGATGGTGGCGGAAGGTCGGCGTGATCACGCTCGTCCCGATGTGCACGCGCTGGGTGCGCTCGACGAGCGCGCCCATCCACGCGAACGAGAACGGCGAGTGGCCGCCGGTGTGCCGGAACGGCTGGAAATGGTCGGAGATGGCGACGGTGTCGAGGCCGAGCGCGTCGGCCTGCACCGCGTATTCCAGAAGCTCGCGAGGAGCGAACTGCTCGCTCGATGCCTTGTAGCCGAGTCGGATCACGTCATCCCCTTCGCGTCCCCCGCGCGGGGCGGACGTAGACTGCCGCTGGATGATAGCCCTGGTCCCGCTCAAGTCACTCGACGACGCGAAGTCGCGCCTCGGGGAGGTGCTCGACGCCGAGCAGCGGCACGCGCTTGCGCTGCAGCTGCTCACGCGCGTCGTCGATGCCTGCCAGGGCGCAGGCCTCGAGGTGGCGATCGTCTCCTCCGACCCAATGGCGTACATCGCCGCCCGCGAGCTCGGCACCGTCGTCGTCGATGACGGTGGCGAGGATCTGACCGGCAGCGTGCAGCGCGGCCTCGCGGCGTACCCGGAGGCCGCGACGGTCGTCGTGATCGCCGCCGACCTGCCGTACATCGAGACGAGCGACATCGAGGCGCTGCTCGCGGCCGCCGCTCCGCTCGCGATCGCGCCGTCGCCCGACGGCCGCACCAACGCCATTGCCGCGCGCCCGCCCAGCGCCTTCACGCCCGCCTACGGCGACGGCTCCGCGGCACGCCACGGCGGCACGCCGGTCGTGCGCCCGGGGCTCGCCCGCGATCTCGACACGCCGGCCGACCTGCGCGAGTTCGAGGCCGCATGCGGGTAGCGCTGATCGCCGGTGGAGTGGGCGGTGCGCGCATGGCGCTCACGCTGCACGAGGCCCTCGCGCCGGGCGAGCTGACGGTGATCGGCAACGTCGGCGACGACTGCGAGCACTGGGGGCTGTCGATCTCGCCCGACCTCGACACCGTGCTCTACACGCTGACGGGCCGCATCGATCCGGTCAATGGCTGGGGCGTGGCGGGCGACACCCGCACCCTGATGG
>JBPCSK010000034.1:0-1548 GCA_051007275.1 Gaiellales bacterium
GCGTCATTCTGGGCCCCGGCCCATCGTGTCCCTTCCCGGTGGTCGTCGTCGGCGTCGGCGCCGTCGTGACAGGCGTCTGCCCGGCGTCCGCGATGATCTGCTGCGCCTGGGCGATGATCGCCTTGTACGCGTCGACTGCCGCCGTGATGCCGGCGTTGTAGCCCTCGGGATAGCCGCCCTGTGAGCCCTGGTTGTTCTTGACGTCCGCGCGCCCCTTGGCGTAGCCCTTGGCGAAGCCCTGGTCGTAGCGGGAGTTCAACTGGTCTTTGGCGATCTGCTTCGTATCGCGGACGCCCGCCTTGTAGCCGGCGGCGCGCGCCGCATCGACATCGTTCTGCTGATTGTCCGTCGCGCCAGCCGCCTGGATGAACGGATTCGTCCGCCCGTGGATCGCATCGAGCGCGATCGTCGTGACGACGGCGGTGACGATGACGATCACGATCGCGGCGAGGAAGGCGGCGATGATGCCGCGCAGGCGCTTGGGCTTCCTCGGGACGGGGGTCTGCTCAGCCGACGAATCGGCGGAGCGTTTGCTGGCGGCCATCTGCCCTCACGATACGCGCTGTTTGCGAGCTCTCCTGCGCGCGGGGCTACAGGGCGGCGCGGGCCCGCTGCAGGCGAGCGAGCGACTCGTCGCGTCCGAGAAACGCGATCGACTCGTAGAGCCCCGGTGCGACGGTGGAACCGGTGATGGCGATGCGGATCGGCGTGAACGCGTGCTTCGGCTTGAGGTCGAGCAGATCGCAGATGCTGCGCAGGGAGCCCTCGATCGCCTCGGGAGTGAAGACGGAGACCGCGCCGAGCATGGTGATCGTGGCGTCGAGCACCTTCGCAGCGTTCTCGTCTGCCTTGAGCTTGTCCCAGGCCACGGGATCGGGCTCGCGATCGATCAGCAGCGACCCCGCGAGCGCGTCGAACTCGCCGAACGCGCCGAGCTTCTCCTGCACCATCGGCACGAGCTCGCCGAGGCGCTCGTTGCCGGACAGCGGCGAGCCTGCGTCCGTGAGGTGCGCGTCGAGCGCCGCGGCATACGCGCCAGCCTCGAGCTCGCGCAGATAGGCGCCGTTCATCCAGGCCAGCTTCTGGTGATCGAAGACGGCAGGGGCCGGATTGACACGGTCGAGCGAGAAGCGCTCGATCAGCTCGTCGATCGACATGATCTCCGTCTCGCCGTCCCAGCTCCAGCCGAGCAACGCGAGGAAGTTGACGAGCGCGTGTGGCAGGTAGCCCTGCTCGCGGAACTCCTCCACGCTGGCCGCCCCGTGGCGCTTCGAGAGGCGCTTCTTGTCCGGCCCGAGGATCATCGACAGGTGCGCGGTCGTCGGGAACGTCCCGCCAAGCGCCTCGATCAGCAGCTTCTGCCGCGGCGTCGACGGCAGCAGGTCCTCGCCGCGGATGACGTGCGTGATGCCCATCGCCATGTCATCGAGTGGATTGGCGAGCTGGTACGTGGGCGCGCCGCCGCCTCGCATCAGGACCGTGTCACCGAGCAGCCGGTGCTCGAACGCGATGCGACCGCGCACGAGGTCCTCCACGACGGTCTCACCC
>JBPCSK010000035.1:0-1359 GCA_051007275.1 Gaiellales bacterium
GTGTCCGGTCCAGACGATGGCCTGGCCCGACTTGTGGATGCGGTTGGCGAACGCCATGCCCCTGGGGTAGTCGACGCCGGGCAGGACAGCGGCCAGCGAGCGCGCCACGCCCTCGAAGGTGTTGTGATCGTCGTTGAGGACGATCACGCGCCAGGGCGGCCCGAGGTCGGTGCCGCCGCCGGCGCCCCGGCGCTCGACCACGTCGGGCGAGACGCTCATCGCGGTGCCTCGTCGAACGCGGCGATCAGCGCCTCGGCGACGACCCGCATGGTGCGGCCGGTCTACTGACTCGCCGCGCGGAGGCGCCGGAAGGCCTCGGCCTCGTCGATGCCGTCCTTCTGCATCAGGATGCCCTTCGCACGCTCGACGGCCTTGCGCGAGGCCAGCGCCTCGGCCAGATCGGCGGCCTCGTCCCGCAGCGCCGAGAGCTCCTCGAAACGAGCGCGCGCGGTATCGAGCGCGGGCAGGAGGTCGATCTCGCGGAACGGCTTGACCAGGTACGCGAAGGCGCCGGCCTCGGAGGCGCGCGTGACGAGATCCTGCTCGGCGTAGGCCGTCAGCATCACGATCGGCACGGGCTTGCGATCCGTGATCCGCCGCGCTGCCTCGATGCCGTCCATGTGCGGCATGCGGACGTCCATCACGATCAGCTCGGGGTCGTGCTCCTCGGCCAGCGTCACCGCCTCCTGGCCGTCGCGGGCCTCGGCGACGACCTCGTGGCCAGCCTTCTCGAGCAGCGTGCGCACGTCGAGGCGGATGATCGTCTCGTCCACGGCGATCAGGATCCTCATGCGCGACTCCACGTGAGGCGCGCGCGCACACCCGGCGAGCCGTCCTCGAGCTCGAGTGCGCCCCGCAGCTGGTCGGCGGCAAGGGCCCGCGCGATCTTGAGACCGAGCGACTGCTCCGGCGTGAAGCCCGCAGGCAGCCCCGGACCGGCGTCGGCCACGACGAGCTCGATGGTGCCCGCCGCCTCGTGCAGTGACACGTGCACGTCGCCACCACCGTGTTCGTGGGCATTCGCGTAGAGCTCGCTGAAGATCAGTGCGACAGCCGTGGCGGTATCGCCTGGCACCTCGACATGCGCGATCTCCTCGGCGGCTGCCGGTGTACCCAGGCCGTGGCCGAGCATCGCCGAGACGCGGCGGATCAGGTCGCTCAGGTCGACGTCGCCCTCGCGGCTCGCGGTCAGCAGGTCATGCACCTCGGCGATCGACAGGATGCGATCCACGGAGTCGGCGAGCGCACGCTGCGGGTCGGCTCCGCTGGCGCGCAGGCGCAGCAGCGAGGCGACCGTCTGCAGGTTGTTCTTGACGCGGTGGTGGATCTCCTGCGCCACGATGCCGCGCATCACGCCGC